>NZ_BJZO01000033.1 GCF_007992075.1 Pararhodospirillum oryzae | reverse complement strand
CTCGGATTACCCTAGGCGCGCCCCGAAGGCTAATCCGCATCCGGGCGCGGTGTTCTGATTTATTGCTTTTACGTTCGATTTATCCGAAAAGTGGTTCCCACCTTTCGAGTCTCGCTCAGGGGGAAGCGGCGCTGGAACCAGGGGGTGCCGGCCCCGACCGGCGGATCCCCCTTGTTTCATGGAGAGGGGTTGTGCATGCATATCCCTTGACATGTATCCCCTGGTGCCAAAAGCAGAGCCCGGACCCACCCCTTTCATGCGCCTGCGGTTTTGTGGCACGGTCGTTTTTCTCCTCCTGGTGTGTTCATCAAGGCGCCTTGCGAAAGCGGGGTTATGTTTGAAAGGCTATGCAGGGGCGCCAAGGCCGGGCCCCGAAGGAGGCCGTGGCCCGTCTTGCAATAATGTGCAAAGCGGAAAAGTACTTAGCCCGATTGAACCGGGGGTGTTCCCTTGACCTGTGGTGGACGACATGGGACACTCTAGAAACAATCTGATTCCGCCTTGGTGTTTTGGGGCAGGGGTGGTCTACATCCAAATCACTCCCATATGAAAGGCCATCCGCCCCTCCGGTGCCCCTCGCGGGATTGGAGCTGCGTTGCCGCGACGCTTCCCCTTCATGCTGGGGGGCGGCGTGAGACGGTCAGTCGTTTTCCTTCATGGGACCAAGGAACGCGCCATGGCACTCGTCAAGAAGACCCAGGTCGGACAAACCGCCTCTTCCCGCATCGGCCCCGATCCCGTGGAAACGGCCCAGGGCGGCAGCCGCCTTCTTGCCGAGGCCCAAAAGCGCAAGGCGCGGACCTACGCGCGCCAGCAAAAGGCGGCCGAACGCATCGCCGCCGCCACCTCGGAACTGGCCAGCGGCATCGCCGAGGCGGGCGCGGCGGCCGAGGAACTGCGCAAGGCCTCGGAACAGATCGCCTCGGGGGCCGAGGAGGCGGCGGGAGCCGCCCAGCAGTCGTTGAAGGCGGTGAGCCACGGCGCGACCCTGATCGCCCGCGCGCGCGAAAACGCCGATGCCTCGCTCACGCGCTCCGAAACCCTGCGCGGGTTGATCAACACCGTGTCCGGGCAGATCTCCAACTCGATCCAGGCCATCGGCCGCGCCGCCGCGCGCCAGAGTGCCTCGGTGGCGATGGTCGAGGAACTGGAACGTCAGGCGGCCGCCATTTCCGAGGTGGTCAAGGCGGTGGCGCGCATCGCCGACCAGACGAACCTTCTGGCGCTCAACGCCGCGATCGAGGCGGCCCGGGCCGGTCAGCATGGCAAGGGTTTCGCGGTGGTCGCCGACGAGGTGCGCACCCTGGCCGAGACCTCGGAAAAAAGCGCCCGCGAGATTCAAGACCTGGTCGGCCAGATCCAGAAGGACGTGAAGGCCATCGCCGAGGGCATCAACCTGTCGGCCGCGACGGCAACGCGCGAGGTTGAAAAGGGCAAGGACATCACGGCCAAGCTGGATCAGATCCTCGCCGATATCGACCAGATCGCCGACGGGGCGCGGGTGATCGCCCAGGCCAACGAACAATCCGACGGCGCGGCCCGCGAGGCCCTGAAGGGCGCGGAGGTGATCGCGGCCGCCGCCGAGGAACAAAGCGCCGCCTGCCAGGAATCGCTCAAGACCATCGATCAGCAGTCCAGCGCCCTCACTCAGTCCGAGCAGGCCGCGCAGAGCCTTTCGGAACTGGCCGACGAACTGAAAAACGCCACCGACATTTCCAAGAGCAGCGAGGAGGTGGCTTCGGCGGCCGAGGAACTGTCGTCGGCGGTCGAGGAAATCAACCGCGCCTCGACCCAGATCCAGCAGGCCCTGGAGCAGATTCAAAAAGGCGCCCAGCAGCAAGGCGCGGCCACTCAGCAGTCCTCGGCGGCCATTGCCCAGATCGAGAAAGGGGCCCAGGCCTCCGTTTCCCGCGCCCAGGAAGCCGTGGAAAAAGGGCAGTTGATCAACGATCTGGTCACCAACAACGTGGCGGCCATGAACGACCTGATTATTGGCGTGCAAAAATCGGTCGAGGCCGGGCGCGAAAGCGGCGAGCAGATCGCGGCCCTGGAACAGATCAGCCGGCGCATTGACAAAATCGTCGATGCCATCACCACGGTTTCAATCCAAACCAACATGCTGGCGGTCAATGGCTCGGTCGAGGCCGCCCGCGCCGGCGAGTTCGGCAAGGGGTTCGCCGTCGTTTCCACCGACATCCGCAACCTTGCGCGCGATTCGGCCGAGAACGCCGATCGCATCAAGGACACGGTGAAGTCCATCCAAGACCAGATCGCGACCGTGCGTCGCGACATGGATGAAATTTCCGCCGCCGCCGCCCTGGAGGTGGAAAAGAACCGGGCCATCGCGGCCGACCTGGCCACCGTGGCCCGCGACATGGTCACCGTGTTGCAAAACAGCAAGGACATCCAAGACAGCGCCGGCCAGATCGTGCGCGTGGTCAAGGAAGTGCAAACCGGCGTGGAGCAGATCGCCGCCGCCGCCCAGCAGACCACCCGCGCCACCACCGAGGCCTCCCTGGCCGCCCGCGAGCAGAGCAAGGGCGCCGAGGAACTGGCCGCCGCCATCGAGGAAATTGCCTCCCTGGCCGACGAGTTGCAGGCAAACGCTTAACGATCCCCTCGACGGGCAAGGAGGACGGCAATGTCCGATCACCCGCAAGAACGCCCGCCCGAGCCTTCGATCGAGGCGGTTCCCGTGCCGGGTGTTCCCCAACCGGCGGGCCCGCTTCCGCCGGAGGGCGCGCGTGTTGGCGTGGGGGCTTCCGGAACGAAGGAAGAAAGCGACGAAATCCGGCAGTTCGTGATCTTCCACGTGGCCGACGAAATGGTGGCCGTGCCCCTGTCCGAGGTCCAGGAGATCATTCGCCTGCCCGACATGGTGTGTCTGCCGCTCAGCCCCGCCGCCCTGGAAGGGCTGGCCAACTTGCGCGGCTCGGTGTTGCCGGTCATCCGGCTGCGCCGGGTGTTCGGCCTGGGGGACGTCGATCACGACGACGCCACCCGCGTCGTGGTCCTCGATCAGGGCCGGCCGGTGGGCCTGGTGGTGGACAAGGTGGCCAACGTGGTCAGCGTCGAGGCCAGCCGCATCGAACCCGCCCGCGCCCTGGGCCAGTCGATCGACACCGACCTGTTGACCGGGATCATCAAGGGCCGGGACGGTCAGTCCATGGTGATGATCTTCGACGGGGGCAAGGTCGTTCGTCACGCCCTGGCCGGAGCCGGCGGTGGCGGCGGGCACGGCTTTGGCGCGTCGGTTTCCGGCCTGCACACCGATGGCACCGAGTCCCATCGGCAGGACGATGGCAACGACGACGAAAGCCAGCTGGTCAGTTTCGTGGTCGCCGGCCAGGAGTACGCCTTGCCGATTGAACGGGTGCAGGAAATCGTTCAGTTCCCGCCCGCGATCGCCGAGGTGCCCAACACGCCTTCGCATGTTCTGGGGGTCATGACCCTGCGCAATCGCCTGCTGCCCCTGGTCAGCCTGCGCGATCTCTTCGGCCTGCCCGCCCAGGCCTTCAGCGAGGCGACCAAGATTGTGGTGGTGTCGCAAGGCACCAGCCGGGGCGGCGCCGTGGGCCTGGTGACCGACGCGGTCAAGGAAGTGCTGCGGGTGGGGCGCTCGGTCATCGATCCCATGCCTCCCTTGCTCGCCCAGCGCGGCTCCTTGAGCGAAATCGATGCCATCTGTCGCTTGAGCCAGGGGCAGCGCCTGGTTTCGATCCTGTCGGCTACCCGCCTGTTCGACGGGCGCGACATCCCCGATCCTTCCGCGGACCTTGCCCAGGAGGGCCAGCCCATGATCGACGACAAGGGGAGCGACCGCCTCGGGGCCGACGACGACGAGGAACAGGTGGTCGTGTTTCGCCTGATGAACGAGGAATACGGCGTGCCCATCGGGTCGGTGCAGGAAATCGTGCGGGTGCCCGAGGAACTGACCCGGGTCCCCAAGACTCCCGACTTCATCGAAGGGGTGGTCAACCTGCGCGGCGTGGTGTTGCCCGTGGTCGATCAGCGCCGGCGCTTTGGCCTGCCGCCCATGCCCCGCAACGATCGCCAGCGGATCATGGTCTACACCATCCGGGGCGTGCGAACCGGGTTCATTGTCGATGCGGTGTCCGAGGTCATGCGCCTGCCGGCCGCGTTCATTGGCCCGGCCCCGGCGTTGTCCGATGAACAGCAGCGCCTGATCCGCCGCGTGGCCAACATCGACCACCAGCGCCGCATGATCTTGCTTTTGGACGTGGACCAGTTGCTGGACGTGCGCGAACTCGCCGCCGTGGGCGACGTGTAAGCGGGGGGCGGCCGTCATGACCCGTGTGCTGATCGTCGATGATTCGGCCCTGATGCGCCGTCACCTGAAAGCGGTTCTGGAGGCCGCCGGAACGTTCGAGGTGGTGGCGGCCCGCAATGGCCGCGAGGCCCTGGCCCTGGCCGAGGAAATCAATCCCGACGTGATTACCCTCGACGTCAACATGCCCGAGATGGATGGCCTCACCTGTCTGGCGAATCTGATGGCCACCCATCCCCGCCCGGTGGTGATGGTTTCGTCGCTGACCGAGAAAGGGGCCGAAGTGACCTTCGAGGCCCTGGCCCTGGGCGCCGTGGATTTCATCCACAAGCCCGAGGGCACCATCTCGATCAACGTCGGGCGCATCGAGGAAGAGATCGTCGCCAAGGTGGCCGCCGCCGCCCAGGCCCGGGTGCGTCGCGCCACCGGCCTCGCGGGGCGGGTGCGGGCCCAGCGCGCGGTGGGCGCCGCGCGCGTCACCCCGGCCGCGCCTCCCTCCTTGCCGACCCTGGCGGCGCATGCGCAAGGCGTGGTGCTGGTGGGGGTATCGACCGGCGGCCCCGGGACCTTGGAGGACATCCTCCCCGGCCTGGGGAGGGGGTTCCCCTGGCCGGTGGTCGTCGCCCAGCACATGCCGGGGAGTTTCACGAGTGTTTTCGCCCGGCGCCTGGATGGGCTTTGCCCCTTGAACGTGGTCGAGGCCGCCGGTCTCATGCCTTTGGAGGCCGGCAGCGTGTACATCGCCAAGGGCGATGCCGACGTGGTGATCAGCGCGCGGGCCGGGCGGCTGGTGGTGCAGCCGGTTCCGGCCAGTGCCTCGCACCTGTGGCACCCCAGCGTGACCCGGCTGGTGGAAAGTGCCCTGCACGTCGTGGCCCCCGAAAACCTGATCGGGGTGTTGCTCACGGGCATGGGCAACGATGGCGCGGCGGCCATGACCGAACTGCGCCGCCGGGGCGGGCGGACCGTCGCCCAGGACGAAGCCAGCTGCGTCATCTACGGCATGCCGGGCGATCTCGTGCAGCGCGGCGGAGCCAGTGTCATCCTGCCGGCCGGACGCATCGCCGCGCAGTTGACCGACTGGCTCGCGATCGGGAAGGAAACGCGCCATGGCTCTCGTCAAGGCTAATCCCCCCGGGATCCCCGCCGTGGGCGACGGGAAGCCCACCCCCGACGGGCCGGCGTCTGGTCTGCCCCCCCTGATCGAGACCGGGCCGTCGGTGGAGGATCTGCTCGCGGCCCTGGACGCCGAGGAGTCGACAACGCGCCGGTCGGCGGCGCGGGCGCTGGCCACCCATCCGGAAGCGGCGATGGCCTTGTGTGACCGTGTGGAGATCGAACGAAGCCCCAGCGTGCGCGTGGTGCTTTTCACCACCTTGATCCGCCTGCAATCTCCGGAAATCGCGGCCCGCCTTGCCGGCTTGCTGCGCAGCGAGGACGTGGCGTTGCGCAACGGGGCCATCGAGGCCTTGCAGGAAATGCCCGCCGCCGTGGCGCCTTCCTTGCGCGCGCTGCTGGCCGATCCCGACAGCGACGTGCGCTTGTTCGCGGTCAACATCCTGGGGGCCTTGTGTCACGAGAGCGCGCCCGAATGGCTGGTCGAGGTGATTGCCTCCGAGCCCCATGTCAACGTGTGCGCCGCCGCCGTCGATGCCCTGGCCGAGGTGGGCCGTCCCGAGGCGGTGCCGGCGTTGCAGGCCTTGCGGGCGCGTTTCCCCGACGAGCCGTTCATGACCTTTGCCATCGACACCGCCGTGCGGCGCATCGAGGGACGCTAGGCCATGGTTGATCCCGCCCGATCCGTGCAACCGCCCCCGCCTCCGCCGCTGACCGACGAGGAATACGCGAAGTTCTGCGAATTCTTTTATCGGAAAACCGGGATTCAGTTCCAGGATAACAAAAAATACTATGTGGAACGGCGCCTGGTCGAGCGCATGACCAAGACGGGATCAAGCTGTTTTCGTGATTATTTCACCATGGTGCGTTTCCAGGTTTCGGGCGAGGAGCTGCAAAGCCTGGTCAATACCATGACCGTGAACGAGACCTACTTTTTTCGCGAGGATTACCAGTTCGTTGCCCTGGTCGAAGGCATGTTGCCCGAGCTGGTGCGGGGGCGCTCGCCCCGGCAGCCCTTGCGCTTGTGGTCGGTGCCGTGCTCGTCGGGCGAGGAGCCCTATTCCATTGCCCTGTCGATCCTGGAACGCTGGGACCAGGCCGATCACTGGGACATTGAAATTCACGCCTCCGACATTGACAGCCGCATCCTGGCCGAAGCCCAGGCGGGCGTTTTCGGTGCCCGTTCCTTGAGTCGGGTGCCCCGTCAATACCTGGAAAAATATTTTGTCTCGCTCGGGGATGGATCATACCGGATCTGCGATGATCTTCGCCAGTCGATCGATTTTTCATTGGTTAACATTGTCGATCCTGTGCAGGCGAAGCGTTTCCGTGACGTGGATGTTATTTTCTGTCGCAATCTTCTTATTTATTTTGATGACGTCGGGCGCCGTGAAACCGTGGAAACTCTTTACGAGATCCTGGTGCCTGGTGGGTACGTTTGTCTTGGCCATTCCGAAAGCATGAGTCGCATGACCTCGCTTTTCGTGCCCCGCAAGTTTGGCGACACCATTGTCTACCAAAAGCCGCAGGAAAAAGCGCCATGACCGAAGCCCCCCCCCGCGAGGCGTCCGCCGCCCGACCGGCCCGCCGGGTCCTGGTCATCGACGATGGCATCACCATGCGCCTGTTCTACCGGTCGGTTCTGGAAGCCGCCGGCTTCCACGTCGAGGAAGCCACCAACGGGGTTGAAGGGTACGAAAAGGCCCTGGCCGATCCGTTCGACCTGCTGATTGTCGACATCAACATGCCCAAGATGGACGGCTTCACCATGCTGCGGGCCATTCGCCGCGACCGCGCCGTCCTGGGCGTGCCCGCCGTCACCATCAGCACCGAGGCCGATCCCGCCGACGCCCGGCGCGCCCTTGAAGCCGGCGCCAATTACTACCTGGTCAAGCCGGTGGCCCCCGATCTCCTGACCGAGGTCGCCCGCCTGATGACGGGAGGCCCGGCATGACAACCCCCCTGCTCCTGCGCTTCGTGGAGGAAGCCCGCGATCTTCTGCAACTGGCCGCGAGCGGTCTCCTGACCCTGGAACGCGCCCCCGACAACGCTCCCACCCTGAACGAGGTGTTTCGCGCTGTTCATACCCTGAAGGGCTCGGCGGGGTTGTTCGACATCCCGGCTTTCTTGCACCTGGTCCACGCCGGCGAGGACGTGCTGAGCGCGGTACGCGACGGGTCCGTTGTCCTGACCTCGGATCTGGTCGATCTGCTTTTGGATGCGCTGGACCGGGTGGGCGCCTGGGTCGATGCCCTGGCCGAAACCGGAACCCTGCCCGCCGACGCCGATGGCCTGTCGCGCGATCTTACCCTTCGCCTGCGCGCCGTCCTGCCCGAGCCCGATCCCCAGGAAGCGGCCAATGCCGCCACGGCCGCCCCGGCGGCGGTTGCCCTGGATCTGGACTGGGTCCTGGCCCTGCCCGAGGCCGAACGCCTGGCCGCCTTTCACCAGGCCCGGCGGGGCCAGACCGTGCTGGCCCTGGAGTATCGCCCGGCCGGGGACTGCTTTTATAGCGGCGAGGATCCCTTGGCCCTGTTTCGCCAGGTGCCCGACCTGCTGGCCCTGACCCTGGCTCCGGCCGAGCCCTGGGCTCCCCTGGACAGCCTGGATCCCTACGCCTGCGTGCTGGTGTTCCGGGCCCTGACCGGGGCGCCCCGCCTGGATATTGAAACGCTGTTTCGCTACGTCATCGAACAGGTGGCCCTGGCCCCGGTTCCTCCCGAAGCCTTGCTGGCGGTGACCGGCGAGCCCGGCATGGGTCCGATGATCGAGGATTACCTTGTCCAGGCCCGCGATCAGGCAAGCACCGGGGCCTGGGACGATCTGCGCGCGACCACCCGCCTGGCCCTGGACCTGACCGGGGAAACCTTGCAAGCCGGCGCGGCCCTGCGCGCCCTGCTCGCCCTTCTCGACGATCCCGCCCCCGATCCTGGGTGGATCCAGGCCGTGCTCGACTGCCTGGCCACGGGTCAGCCCCTGGCCGGGCCGGACTCCGGGGGGCGCGGGCCGGAAAAGGACACCCCCGACGCCTCCCCCGACCTGGTTTCCCGAGGCGCCCCCGGCGGGCTGTCGCCGACCGCGCGCGCCTTGCTGGAAAGTCAGCGCCGCTTGCTGGAGCCGGGCGAACGCGCCACCTTGCAAGGGCGCCTGGTCGCGGTGGGGCGCACGGTTGCCAACGTCTTGGAGGCCTGCGGCCAGGATGGCGCGGCGTGGCGCGAGGCGGTGGCCGTGGACGGAGGACGGCCGGAGACCCTGGCGCGCCTTTTGGAAACCCTGCTGGAGACGGACCAGGGCGCGGGATCTTCCGATGGCCGGGGGGGCGGGGCTTCCTCCGGTCCGGTTTCCAGCGATCCGGCCTTCCCGGGGCCGGCCGCGGCCGGTGGAGGGGGAATGGCGGGGGGTGCCCCGGCCGGGGGTGTCGTCAGCGAGACCCATCCCGGCGCGCCCCGGATCTTGAAGGTGGACCAGGGCCGCGTCGACGCCCTGATGGCCCTGATCGGGGAACTGGTGGTTTCCAAGAACAGCCTGCCGTTCCTGGCCCGGCGGGCGGAAACGGTGTTCGGCTCGCGCGAGATGGCGCGCGAGATCAAGGACCTGTACGCGGTCGTCGATCGCCTGGCCCAGGAGATGCAATCGGCGATCATGGCCGTGCGCATGCTGCCGGTTTCCGAGGTGTTCGAGCGCTTCCCCCGCCTGGTGCGCGACGTGGCGCGGCGCCTGGGCAAGCAGGCCGACCTGGTGATCGAGGGCGAGGAGACCGCCGCCGACAAGAACATCATCGAGATTCTGGGCGATCCCTTGCTGCATATCCTGCGCAACGCCCTCGATCACGGCGTGGAACTCCCGGCCGAGCGCGTGGCCGCCGGCAAGCCGGCCCTCGCCCGCCTGCTGGTGCGCGCCTTCCAGGAAAGCGATCAGGTGGTGATCGAGATTACCGACGACGGGCGAGGCATCGACCCCGACCGCATCCGGGAAGCGGCGATCGCCAAGGGCGTGATCTCGGCCGAGCGCGCCGCGCGCCTGAGCCCGCAAGAGTCGATCAATCTTGTGTTCCTGCCGGGCTTTTCCACCGCCAGCGCCGTTTCTGATCTGTCGGGGCGCGGCGTGGGCATGGACGTGGTGGTGACGACCATCGAGAAGGCTGGCGGTTCGGTGGTCCTGTCATCGGTCGCGGGGCAGGGGACCACCGTGCGCCTGTCCTTGCCGCTCAGCATGGCCGTGACCCGGGTCATGATGGTCGAGGCCGGCGGCGGACAGCTGTTCGGCATTCCCATGGACCACATCGCCGAAACCGTGCGCATTCCGCGCACCGCGATCCGGCGCATCAAGCATTCTGAAGCCTTCGTCTTGCGCAGTGCCCTGGTCCCCTTGCTCCACCTCGATGCCCTGCTGGGGATCGAGCCCCAGGCGTGGTTCGGCGACGAAACCGAGGAAGAGGCGGTTCTGGTCGTGCGCCTGGGCCAGAACCTGATCGGGCTGGTCGTCGATCATTTCCGCGAGGGCATGGACATCATCCTGAAACCCTTTGATGGCGTGCTCGCTGGCCTGCACGGCTATGCCGGGACCGCCTTGCTGGGGGACGGGCGCGTTTTGCTGGTGCTGAACCTCAAGGAGTTGCTGTGACATGCCCGTGCGTCCCACCGAAACCCTGATTCACGTCGAGGGGGGGTGCGGTCCCGAGGATGCCTTGCCCTTGCTGGAGGCTCTTCAGGCCCTCCCGCCCCGCCCGGTTGCCCTGGCCGAGTGCGTCCACCTGCACACCGCCGTGCTTCAGGTTCTGATGGCGGTCCGTCCCGCCGTGGAGACCCTGCCCGCCGAACCCTTTCTGGCGCGCTGGGTCGTGCCTGTGTTGAAAGACGAACGATGACGGGCGAGCCCGTCATCCTTTCCGTGTCCAATCGCAAGGGGGGCAGCGGAAAATCCACCACCGTGGTCAACCTGGGCGCCGAGTGGGCCGCCCGGGGGCGTCGGGTGCTGGTGATCGATCTGGATACCCAGGGGCACGCCGGCCTGGGGCTGGGGGTGCGCGCCGCCCGGGGCGAGCCCACCGCCCACGATGTGCTGCGCGACGACGCCTTCGATCTGGCCGGCGCCATCCGGCCGACCGCGTGGGAGGGGCTGGCGTGCGTGCCGGCCGATCCCCTGTTCGAGGGGGGCGATCCCGGCGACCCCACCCGTCTGGCCCGGGCCCTGGGGCGCTTGGAATCGCGCGCCTCCTACGATGTCATCGTGCTGGACACGCCGCCGTCGCTCGATAGTGCGTTGATCAACGCGCTCGCGGCGGCGCACGGTGTCCTGGTGCCGCTGCTGCCCCACGCTCTTTCCGCCGACGGCGCCTTGCAGATCGTCCGGCTTATTTTCCGCGTGGCCGCCCAAACCAACCCATCCTTGCGTCTTGCCGCCTTGCTTCCGATTACCGTAGACCTACGTATTACGCACCATCGGGCGATCCTGGAGGACGTCCGACGACAGTTCGGCGCCGGGCGCGTGCTAAGGGGGATTCGCAAGGATATCGCCCTGGCCGAGGCGTTCGCCGTTGGCACGCCGGCCCGCTGGCATGCCCCACGGTCGCGTGGGGTGATGGATTATTTCCTTTTGGCCGATGAACTTCCGCACGTGTGGCGTCCGGTCGCGGCGTCCGTTTCTCAAGGGGCTTCCTGATGAGTAGTACCATCTTGCTGGTCGATGATTCCGCCACGATCCTGATGAGCATGGAAACCATCCTGCACCGGGCCGGTTTCGCGATCGCCAAGGCGCTTTCGGGCGAGGACGCGATCGCGCAAATGGAAAAGGGCTTGCGACCAGGCCTGATCATCACCGACGTTCACATGCCGGGAATGAACGGGATCGACCTGATCCGCAAGGCACGCAGCCTGCCCGGCACCCAGTTCACGCCGATCCTGGTCGTCACCACCGAATCCCAGCAGTCCAAGCGCGAGGAGGCTCGCGCCGCCAAGGCCACCGGCTGGCTGGTCAAGCCGGTGCAGCCCGACGACCTGCTGCGCGTGGTCCGGCAGATTCTTCCCAACGGGTGAAGGCCACCGGCCCCGGATCCGGGGCCGGCGCGCCCCTGTTTCGGTGTTTGTTCGCGTTTCCAGCTCCCCCAGGGGGAACCAGAAATGCCTTGGGGAATGGGATCATGAACGCAGGAGAAGGCAGGGGCGGTTGGTGGGGGTGGAAAGGCTTCTGGGCTGTCCTGGGCGCGGGGGGCGTGGTGGCCTGGGCCGTCGCGGTCCTGCCCGCCGTGGCTCCGGTCCTGGCGGGCCTCGCCGTTGTCTGCGCGCTGGCCCTGGGCCACGCGGCGGGGCAGCGCGAGGCGCGGGGGCTGGCGCGGCGGGTGGGATTTCGGGTCGCCGATGAGCTGGCCCAGTACCGGGCCTTCACCCGGTTGCTGCGCGATCAGAACCAGCGCATCGCCCACCAGACCGAGGACGCCACCTTGGTCTTGCTGGAGGGGCTGCGCGACATCGACCAGTGGGTGCAAGATCTGCGCAGCCACCTGGAGAGCGGCGGCGATCCCGTCCTTCTGGCGCGGACCCTGGAGCCTCTCACGCCCCGGCTGATGGCCTTGCTGGGCACGCTGCAGTTCCAGGACATCACCCGCCAGCAGCTGGAATTCCTGACCCGCCTTTCGGTGCTGATCGACAGCCACATCGACGACCTGTCGCGGCTGCTGGGGGACCGGCGCACCCAGGACCGCCTGGAGCGCTTCCAGGATCTTTTCGCGCGCGCCCTGGACGATACGGTGATGGTGTCGCAGCGCCTGGATTACCTCGCGGCGACCGGCGGCGGCGCGGCCGACGCCGATGCGCCTCCCCTTGAACTGTTTGGCCCGCAAGGCGCCTCCGTCGAGCTTTTTGGCCCGGAAGGTGCTTCGGTGGAGCTGTCTGGCTCGGAAGGAGCCCCCCATGAACATCCTTGTCGTGGATGATGTCGAGGTCGTGCGTCTGGTGATCGGCAAGATCCTGAAAAAGGCGGGGCATGTCACCTTCATGGCGGATGGGGCCGACCAGGCCCTGAAAATCGCCCAGTCGACTCCGATCGATGTCCTGGTAACCGATATCTGGATGCCTGAAACCGACGGTTTTGCCTTGCTGCGGGCGTTTCGCACGCGGTTTCCCCGGGTCGGGCGCATCGCGGTGAGTGGCGGATCCCCCGTCAGTTCCCTGGACGATTCCCTGGCCACCGCGCGCGAGGCCGGGGCGGCGGTCGTGATCATGAAACCCGTCGATCGCGACGAACTGCTGGAGGCCCTGGAGCAAGCCGCGCCGAAAAATCCCGCCCTGGGCCCGTCATGAGGGAGTCTTTCCCATGCCCATTCCTGTCTTGAATACCTTGTCCGAGCGGCTGCGCACCCACCGCGCCACCATCCTGGTCAGCTGGGTGTCTCATTTGCAGCATTCCGAGGATGGAGCGTTCGGTGCCGAGAGCGCGACCGTGCCGCTGCTCGACGCCTTGATCAACGCCTTGCCCCAGGCACAGGCGTCGTCGATCCGGGATCCGGCCTTTTCGCCCCTGGTGGTGCACATGGCGGCCCTGAGCACGGCCCGGGCTCGCGATGGCTACTCGCCGGCGGCCACCGCGCGTCTGGTCACGGCCTTGCGCGGCGCCGCCAGCGGGGTTCTGACCGACGAGCCGGAACTTGTGAACGTGCTGGCCGACCTGATCGACGAGCTGAGCATCCTGACGTTCGAAACCCATCTTCAGGCACGCGAAACCGTGATCGCCCGCCAGAGCGACGCCATCTTGGAGATTTCCACCCCGGCGCTGCTGATCTGGGAGGATGTGGTGCTGATGCCCCTGGTCGGCGTGATCGACACCGGGCGCGCCCAGCACATCATGGAACAACTGCTCACCGCCATCGCCCGCGAGGAAGCGCGTTTCGCCATTCTGGACGTGACCGGAGTGCCCGTCATCGACACCCGCGTGGCCTTGCACCTGACCAAGGTGGTGGCGGCCGCGCGCATGCTGGGCGCCGAGATCATCGTGACGGGCTTCAGCCCCGACGCGGCCCAGACGCTGGTCAAGCTGGACGTCGATCTGTCGGGGATGCGAACCCGCGGATCGTTGCGTGCCGGCATCGCGGAGGCCCTGCGGCTCCTGGACCGGCGGGTGACGTCCCTTTCCCCGGGCTGATGGAGGCCAAGTGATGCGGATTCCCATTTTGCGCCTGGGCAACGTGCTGCTCACCTCGATCCAGGCCGATATTCCCGATGATCTTGTCCAGGATCTGCAATCGTCCCTGCTCGGCCAGCTGGAGCGAACAGGGGCGATCGGGGTGGTCCTGGATATCACCTCGCTCGATGTCATCGATTCGTACATGGCGCGGGTTCTTTCCGAAACCGCCGCCATGGCCCGCCTGATGGGCAGCGAGGTGGTCATTACCGGCATGAATCCGATGGTGGCCGTGACCCTGATCGAAATGGGCCGGTCCCTTGAGCAGATCACCACCGCCTTGACCCTGGAACAAGGTGTTGAAAAACTGAAGGCGCGTTTGAACGAGACGGGCAGTTCCTCCGCCGGGGACGGCGCGCATGACCGATCGTGATCAGGCGCCTCCGGCGTCGGGTATTGAATTGCGACGGTCGGAAGATATCGTTCTGGCCCGCCAGACCGGCCGGGACTGGGCGTGTCGCCTGGGCTTTCGCATGGTCGATCAGATCCGCCTCGCCACCGCCATTTCCGAAATCGCGCGCAATGCCGTGCGTTATGGGGGAGGGGGACAGTGCGAGATCACCACCACGACCACGCCCTTGTTTTGCGAGATCAGCATCGTCATTACCGACCACGGTCCCGGGATCCCCGATGTCGAGCAGGCCATGACGCCGGGCTTCAGCACTGGCAACAGCCTGGGCATGGGCCTGTCGGGGGCGCGCCGGCTGGTGGATCGCATGACCCTTGTCTCCCGGCCGGGACTGACCACCGTGACCTTGGTCATGCGCCGGAGCGTGCACCCGTGACCGTCCTTCGGACCCCTCCGCTCCCGGCCGTTCCCGTGGCGGTGCGGGTGCAAGATGATTACGACGTCGCCCTGGCCCGGCGCCTTGCCGCCGGCCTTGCCCAGGCCCTGGGGTTCTCCCGGACCAAGATCTATCGCCTGGCCACCGCCGTGAGTGAACTGGGCACCAATCTGGTGATGCATGCCCAGGGGGGAGGCACCCTTCACGTCGATCATCACGAGGATGGGGCGCGTTCCGTGATCACGGTGATCGCCGAGGACGAGGGGCCCGGCATCGTCGATCTGGGCCTGGCGCTGCGCGATGGCTATTCGACGGCCGGCGGGCTGGGGGGAGGACTGCCAGGGTGCCGCCGGCTGATGGACGAGTTCGAGATTGCTTCCGAGATCGGGAAAGGCACCCGCGTGGTGACACGGCTATGGCGATAGACTGCGCAATGGCTCGGGTATCCCTGTCGCCATCGGAACCGTGTGGCGACAACGCGGGATTCTGGGAAACGCCCAGGGGCGACCTTGTCGTCGTCGCCGATGGCCTGGGGCACGGGCACGACGCGGCGGTGGCGGCCAACGCGGCCCTGGCCCATGTCGAGGCCCATGCCACCGACGACCTGGCCGAGCTGTTCCAGGGGATGGGAACCGCCCTTGCCCCCACCCGGGGGGCGGCGGTGGCGGTGGCGCGCGTGGACGAAGCCGCCGGCACCGTGACCTATGCCGCGCTGGGCAACATCCGGGCCGCCATTTTCGGCTGGCAGACCCGGCGCCTGGATGGCCGGGCTGGCATCGTGGGGGTGTCGCACTCGCCCCCCGACACGCTCACGCTTCCGATTCGTCCGGGAGAGCATCTTGTGTTGTGGACGGATGGCCTGGACGAGGGCCTTGGTCTTCCCGTGCTGCCCCGGGCGGGCGGAGGCGTGCCGGTGTCCACCCTGGCCGAGAGCCTGCTGGCCGAACACGCCAAGGGAAGCGACGACGCATGCGTGCTCGTGGCCCGTTTCACCATGACCCGAACCGACAGGTGAACCCATGGAAACCGGTCCGATCATCATGAACCCTCTTGACTGGTATGGGAAAATCCAGAGGACCTATGGGCGTTCGGGCGACGAGGCCTGTTTGAGCGAGGCCATGGACGTGGGGCGCCTGATGGCGGTCACCGCCTTGCCGCCCGAAAGCCTGCTGGATGTTCACGCGGCCGTTCTGACCGAGGACCTAGCCCAGGGCACGCTTCCCGAGGCGGCCCTGATCGCCGACGCCGTGACCTGTCTGGCCCAGGCCCTGATCGGCTGGCGCATGGCCACCTACGAGGTGGCGCTTCCCGCCGAGTCTCCCGATTTCATGGCGCCACCGCCGCCTTTGTTCCTGCGCTTCGAGGCCGATGGCAGCCTTGACGCCGCCGCCTTGCCCGGGGGGATGCGGGTGTCCTCGGTTTCCGACATGATTTTGGTTGCTTGCGAGGAGCATCAGCAAGAGGAAGCCCGGCGCGCCCTGGCCGCCCGGCGCCTGCTGGCCTTCGACCTGTCCCCGCGCCTGACCGCGCCGCACCATTTCCGGGCCGTGCTGTGTCCCTTCCGCGACGGCAGCGGCATTATCGGCATTCACGACGTCACCACCGCGCGCATGCTGCGCGATGCCGAGTTCCAGCGCCGCAAGCTGGAAAGCCTGGGGCAGCTGGCGGGAGGAATCGCCCACGAAATCAATAATTTGCTACAACCCATCGTGACCTTGACCCAGATGACCCTGGAAGACCAGGACGAGGCCTCGGAGGCGGCCACCGATCTGGGCGTGGTGCTGGACTGTGCCCACCGGGCCGCCAACGTGGTGCGCGACATCCTTTCCTTTGCCCGGCGCAGCGCCCCGGCGCCGGTGGCCCTGAACCTGGATCCGACCTTGCGTGACGAGGTTGAAAGCCTGCGCCACAGTCAGCGCGATCCGGTCCATGTGAACGTGGTTCTTCCCGACGACGAAGCGCTGTGGGTTTACGCCAACCGCTCGGAGCTGGGGCACGTGGTGCGTAATCTGGCCAAGAACGCCCTGGATGCGGGGGGGGCCTCGGTCCACGTGACCCTGGAAGGACGGCGCGCCGATCTGACCGATACCGAGGCCCTGCTTTTGGGCCTTCCCGCCGGACGGTATGTCCGCTTGAGCGTGATCGACGACGGGCCCGGCATCGATCCCACCATCATGAGCCGGATTTTCGATCCGTTCTTTACCACCAAGGACATTGGCAAGGGGACCGGTCTGGGCCTCGCCATCGTGCGCAGCATCGTGCAGTCGTGGGGCGGTGGCATCCTGCCCCGCGCCGGCACCGGCCACGGCGCGATATTCGATGTGTACTTGCGCCCCGCGAGCCCTGACGCCGCCCCGGCGGAAGAGGATTCGGCCTGGGCCGTCTTGTGGAACGCAAGCGGGAACGAGGGAAGCAAGACATGACGCTCGCACGGTCTTCTTGGTACGTTTCGGGCCTGATTTGCCTGGCCGCTCCGCTTCTGGTGGCAGCCGGGCAGATCCTGGGCGAATCCGTGGCCCATGCCCTGCCTTGGGAAGAGGTTCGCTTTGTTTTTCCGGCGATCGCCGCCTTGCTTTTCGCGGTGGTGCTGGTGGGGGTGGGAAGACGCAAGGGGCCGCCCGATTCTCTTCCCGACGCACCCGCCGAGCCGGCGGTTGCCTCGGCGCGAGGCCCGGAACCAGCCAGGAAGGAGGCGGTGGCGGGTCCGCCCCTGGAGCAGGACGCCGCCGGGGCGGATGACGCATGCTCGGCATGCCTGATGCGTTCCATTGGGGCGTGGCGCGATTTTTCCCGGCTCATGGGCGAGGAAACCCGCGAGGTCATCAGCGACACCGATTCGAATGCCGCCACCTTGATGGACGAGCTGCATGAAGTGGAAAACGGCATGGGAAGCCTGCTGAGCTTCATTGCCGCCACCAACTCCAACGAACGGGTGGTGCGCATCATCGAAAGCGCCGAAAGCCAGTTGAGCCGAAGCCAGACCCTGATCGATGGCTTTGCCGAGGAGCGCGACCGGCAGTCAGCACGGATTCAAGACGCGATGGACAAGATCGGCCAGGAGGTGGACGTGCTGGCCGCCGCCGTGCAGACCGTGCGCGGCATTGCCCATCAAACCCGCATGCTGGCCCTGAACGCCACCATCGAGGCGGTGCGGGCCGGGAACGCGGGCCGGGGATTCGCCATTGTCGCCGCCGAGGTCAAGGACCTGTCCCAGGCCTCGGACCAGGCGGCCGTGACCATCGGCGAGGGCATCGCCAACCTGGAGCAGGCGGTGCAAAACAGCCTGAGCGCCGTGGTCGGCGATCGTCTGGCCCACGAGGAAGACGGGTTCGCCATTATTTCCGAGGCGGTCAAGGAACTGACCGATAACCTCGAAAAGCTGATCAGCCATCAGCGCGATACCCTGGCCAAGGTCCAGTATGAAAACGAGCGCCTGGCGCAGCCGATCATGCAAATGGTGGGCGCCATCCAGTTCCAGGACGTGGTGCGCCGGCGTTTGTGTGCCCAGGTGGCCTGTTGCGAGCGCATGAACCAGGACCTTCAGGAGTTCAAGCTGGAGGCGGGAGATCAGGGACGCCTGACCTCCGCCGATCAGCGGGCGCTGGCCCATCAGTTCCTGGAAGAGACCCTCGCCTTTGTCCGCGCCGAATTGCAGGCCAGTCATCAGGACGGCACCACCAAGGATGCCGGGGGCCCCGCCATCGAACTGTTTTGACTCCAGCCGGGAGGGATGGGGGGGCGGGGAAAGGGACGGGGCGATCAGGGAGACGAGGCATCGACCGTGCGGCCGGCAAGATGCAACCCCGTCCTTATGTTGAGAAAAACAAGTCTCATTTGGACAAGGCCGACTCCAAGCTCAATGGCTTGAACGAGATAGAATAGGGAATCGATCTCTCCGGCGGTGGCCTTGGCCTTCAAAAACAAAGCCGCCGGGATCATGATCAAAAAGCCGTTCAGGGCCAGGATCTTCATGCTTTTTGTCTTGGCGTCCGCAAGGGGCATTGCGCGCCCCCGTGACAGGACCCGACCGCTCAGGCCGGCCAACGCCATGGCGGGAATCAGAACAAAGAGGCCATCGACGATCAGGGCCTTGACCTGCCGAATGGCCCCGTCGTCCAGGAAGACCTCGGCGACCAGGGTTGCCCCCCAGAAAACAACCAGGGTTATCAAGGCGACGAAACCGGCGATGGGGTGGAGTCTGTTCATCATGTGCGCTGCTCCTGTCATGAAGAGGGAAGAGTTCCCGCAGAGGGGAGGCACGACATGACAACTGGTTACCAATGAGGGGGCGGCGCGTCAATCACATTTGACAACGAGTTGTCGTTAGGGGAGCATTCGAGAGGATAAGGAGACACAGCCTAGAGGACGCGATGACCCGTTCCCGGGAAAAGGTGCTGGCCGACATCATGGTGTTGATTTTTCGGCTCAACGGGCGATTGCTGGAGCAAGGGGACCGCCTTGTCGCCGGGCTTGATCTCACCAGCGCGCGCTGGCAGGTGCTGGGCGCCCTGGCGCTGGCTGGCCGGGCCCTGAGCGCGCCGCAGATCGCCGAGGCGATGGGAATCACGCGCCAGGGCGTGCAAAAGCAGTTGAACCTGTTGCTGGAGGAAGGGGTCGTTGAGCGGCGCGTGAACCCGTCTCATGAACGCTCCCCCCTGTACGCCCTGACCGGCTTGGGGGAGCACCGCTACGCCGAGGCCACCCGGCGGTGCGACGACTGGGCGGCCGTCCTGGGGGAAGGGCTTTCCGACGAGGCCTTGGGAATGACCGAAACCACCTTGTCCACGCTGCTGGCCCGGCTGCAACACCCCGTGCCCCCGGGGCCGGTGTGAGGGGGTGGGGTCAGCCGGGGGCGGGTTCGGACGGGGCGGACACCCGGTCCTGGTAGGCAAAGGGAGGATGGTTGTTCTCGCGCAGGCCGGCCGGGTCCTGGTGAATCAAGATGTCGGCATTGGGAAAGGCCTCATGCAGCGCGGCTTCGACCTCAACCGCGACCGCGTGGGCGGACAACAGGGTTTGCCCCGCGTCCAGTTCCAGGTGCAGCTGAATGAAAGTCAGCGGACCGGACGAGCGGGTGCGCAGGTCGTGAACGTCGCGCACCTGCGGATGACGCCGGCACAGGTCCAGGATATGGTCGCGGTCGGCATCGGGGAGTTCGCTGTCCATCAGCAGATGAATGCTCCGCACGCCGATGGTCCAGGCGTTGGCCATCAGGTACGCCGCGATGCCCAGGGCCAGCAGGGGATCCAGGCGGGGAATGTCCACCACCATGCCCACCAGGAGCGAGGCGATAACGGCCAGATTGGTGAGCAGGTCGCCGGTGTAGTGCAGGCTGTCGGCCCCGATGGCGACCGATCCGGTCTTGCGGATCACATGGCGCTGAAAGGTGACCAGGAGCAAGGTCAGCGCGATGGACAGCCCCATGACGGCGATGCCCACCATCCCGTCGCGCACCGGGGCCGGCTCGACCAGGCGGGCAATGGCCTGCATCAGCAAAAGGGCGCCCGATCCGGCGATGAACGCCGATTGCCCCAGGCCCGCCAGCGGCTCCGCCTTGCCATGCCCGAAGCGGTGCTCCTCGTCGGCGGGGGTCAGGGCCTGGCGCACCGCGACCAGCGTCACCAGCGAGGCGGCGGCGTCCAGCAGGCTGTCGATCAGGGTCGAGAGCACGGCCACCGAATCGGTCATCAGCCATGCCCCCAGCTTGGCCGCCACCAAGATGGCGGCCACCGTGACCGAGGCCTGGCTCGCGCGTCGCATCAGGCGCCCCGCATGCTGGGGATCGAGCCGGTCCGAAGGGGGCGGGGCGGTGGTGGTCATGGCGGTCTCGCGGGAGGTGAGGGGGTCAGGGGAACAGGCGTTCGGTGCGCCAGCCGCCTTCGGTGGCGTGCCAGACCACGCGGTCGTGAAGGCGGAACTGCCGATCGTGCCAGAACTCGATGGTTTCAGGGATCACGCGCCAGCCCGACCAGTGGGGCGGACGGGGCACCGGGCCCAGGCCAAAGCGGGCGGTGACGGCGGCCAGGCGGCGTTCCAGCGTCCAGCGGCCTTCCATCGGCCGCGACTGGTCGGACGCCCAGGCCCCGAGCCGGCTTTCGCGCGAGCGCGACGCGAAATAGGCATCGGCGCGCTCGGGCTCGACGGGCACCGCCGGGCCCTCGACGCGGATCTGGCGGCGCAGGCTTTTCCAATGGAAGCACAGCGCGACGTGGGGGTTGGCGGCCAGTTCCTTCCCCTTGCGGCTTTCCAGGTTGGTATAGAAAATGAATCCCCCCGTCGGCCCGGTTTCCGGGATGACGTCCTTGAGAAGGACCATTCGCACGCTGGGCCGCCCCTCGGGCGTGGCGGTGGCAAGCGCCATGGCGGTGGGATCGTTGGGTTCGCTTTGTTCGGCATCGGCCAGCCAGGTCGCGAACAAGGCAAAGGGGTCGTTGTCTTCCAGGTTGCTCATGATGAAGGACGATCCAAGATCAGGATAACCGGGCCCCAGGGACCCGGCAGGGTTCAACAGTGCGACAACCGCCCCTGGATCACAAGACCCGGGACGGATACGATACGCGGCCGGCCGGTTTTTCCGGGCCGGTCGGCCAGGAACGGAACCGACGATGAGAGATCCCTATGTCGTGCTGGGGGTGGCGCGAACGGCCACCCCGGACGAGGTCAAGAATGCCTATCGCAAGCTCGCGCGGTCCATGCACCCGGACGTGAACCGCAGCGATCCCCGCGCCGAGGAACGCTTCAAGGAAGTGTCGTCGGCGTACCATCTGCTGTCCGACCCCCAGCGCCGCGCCCGCTTCGATCGCGGCGAGATCGACGCCCAGGGGAACGAGCGGACCTACCGGCCGGGACCGGGCACGGGGGGCTTTGGCTTTCGCTCGCGCCGACCGGCGGGCGACCGGGGCGAGGGGTTCAAGCCCGGGGCGGGTTTTGGCGAGGATGACCTGTTTTCCGATATGTTCCGCCGCGCCAGCCGGGGCGCCGGCGACGCCAACGGGGCCGGCGCGGGGCTGCGGCCCCAGCGCGGCCAGGATGCCCATTACCGCTTGAAGGTGTCGTTCGAGGAGGCGGCGCTGGGCTGCACCCGACGCATCACCCTGACCAACCGCAAGACGCTGGACGTGCGCATTCCCCCGGGCTGGGAGGATGGCCATACCTTGCGCCTGAAGGGCCAGGGCGCGGCCGGCATCGCCGGGGGCGCGGCGGGCGACGCCCTGGTGGAAATCGGGGTGCGCGAGCATCCGGTGTTCCGCCGCGACGAGCGCAACGTGATCGCCGAAATTCCCGTGACCTTGCGCGAGGCGGTGCTGGGCGCGCGCATCACCGTGCCGACCCTGGAAGGGCTGGTGACCCTGACCGTGCCCGAGGATTCCAACACCGGCACCGTGCTGCGGCTGCGCGGCAAGGGCATCCCGGCCGAGGACGCGGTCCGGGGCGACTTGCTGGTGCATCTGCGCATTGTCCTGCCCGATCCGGCCGACCCCCGCCTGAAGGCGGTGGTGCGCAAGTTGAAGGACCCCGATGTCGATCCGCGCACGAAAGCCGGCCTGATCTGAAGGAGGCCGGCCGGGGTGCCCGGGTTTCCCTTTTCGGTAGGTCCGCAAGCATTCCTCATGGTATCCTTTGTATCCTGGGCCGGGAATAACGACTCTCCTCATGCAAGGGCGCTGCTCGTCCCCCAGGATACTCCGGGGGCGAGGAGTTGGTCGGGCCGCGGTTGCGGTCGGGCATGGCGCGCTTTAGACAGGGGCCCAGCCCGGACGCGAATCTCCGGGCGGCCAGCGAACGGACGACGTGCACAGGGCTTTCCTGGCGTCTCCTTGTGGCGTGCGATCAGTTCATGGGTTGCGGGGTGGCCGTGAACCCGTTTCCCGACCGGCCACGGCGTGGCCTCCAGGCGTTGAAGCGAGCGTGTATGTCATGAACCAGACCGCAGGGGACAGACCCGACCGGTTGAGGATTTTGGTCGCCGGCTTGCACGAGGGGGTGGCGCAGCCCATCGCCCGGCGCATCCAGACCATGCTGCCCGACGCCTGGGTTGAAACCGAGGCGACGCCCCTGGCTCCTGGCGAGCCCCGGGTGGATCTTCTGGTCATGGTGGTGGGGGCCGATATCGCTCCCGATGATCTCGCGGTGGCGGTGGGGCGGCGGGTGGGAGCCGCGCCGGTGCTGGTCGTTCTGGAAAACGGCAACGATGACCTGGGACTGGTCGCGATGAGCGCCGGGGCCGAGGACTGGGTGCTGGGGTCCAGTTTCGACCCCCAGGCCCTGATCTTGCGCATCATCTGGCGCCACCGGGCCCACGAGGTTTCCCGCGACAACGCGGTGCGGGCCGGCTGGGAAGGCGAGGCCGATCGCCTGGGCCGGATGATCTCGGGCGGGACCATGACCGTGACCGCGCGCAGCTTCGGCAGTACCGCCTTGCGCGACGTGCTTCCGGATCTATATACCTCGTCCTTGCGCAGGCTGAACGATCTGGTCGACCAGGCGGTGGAAGACCGGATCTATGGATCGGGCCACGGCGTCGACACCGAGTTGCAGGCCCTGGCCGATACCCTGGGGTTCGCGCGGGCCGGACCCCGGGACGTGATCGATCTGTACGTGACCGTGTTGCGGGCCCGCGACTCCTCGGGCCCGGCAAAACGGCGGGCCGTGATGATGGAGGAGTTGCGGTTGCTGGTTTTGCAGTTGATGGGCCATCTGGCAAACCATTACCGGATGAGAGTCATGGGCGCGCCCATCAGGCGGGGGGAGAAGGGGTATCAGAAATGACCGAACCGATCCGCCTGACCCTGTACATCTGCGGGGAAACCATCCGGTCGCAAAACGCGCTGCGCGCGCTGGACCGGATCCGGATCACGCTGGGCGAGGCCTGCGAGGCACGGGTGGTCGATGTGGTTCTCAATCCGGCCGAGGCGGAACTGGTGCGCATCCTGGCCACGCCGACCCTGATCCGCGATCATCCCCCGCCCACGCGCCGCGTGGTTGGCGACCTTGACGATCTGGAGCAAGTTCGTCGCATCTTGAATTTACCTAATCAGGCCTCGTGACGCTCGAAAGCGGGAAACGCACCATGAAGCAGCCTTCCGTCAACGAAATTGAAAAACAGTCGACGGGAATCCCCGGTTTCGACCTGATTGCCTACGGGGGTCTGCCCCGGGGACGCACCACCTTGCTGGTCGGCACGGCGGGCAGCGCGAAAACCATTTTTTCGATCCAGTTCCTGGCCGCGGGCATTGAACAGGCGCGGCAGGGGGCGGTTTTCGTCACCTTCGAAGAGATGATCGGCGACATCCGGCATAACGTGTCGGGATTCGGCTGGGATATCGCGCGCTGGGAACGCGAAGGGATGTGGGCCTTCGTGGACGCGGCGCCGCGCCCGCTTGATGACGGCGAGGTGGTGGGGGCCTTCGATCTTGGCGCCCTGCTCGCCCGGATCGAGCACGCGGTGCGCACCGTCAACGCCAAGCGCGTGGTGCTGGATTCCCTGGGGGCGGTGTTCACGCGCCTGGGGGAAGCCTCCATCTTGCGCAACGAGCTTTTGCGGATTTCGGCCGCCCTCAAGGCCATGGGGGTGACCACCATCATGACCGCCGAGCGCGAGAACGACGAAGGCCCCCTGACCCGCCAGGGCATCGAGGAATTCGTGGCCGACAACGTGGTGATCGTGCGCAACGTCAAGGACGGCGAGCGCCGCCGGCGCACGTGCGAGGTCTTGAAGTTCCGGGGCGCCTACCACCAGAAGGGCGAGTTCCCCTTCGCCATCCTGCCCGGGGCCGGGATTCAGGTCATTCCGCTGTCGGCGATCGAACTGCGCCAAAGTTCCTCCGAGCTGCGCATCCCCTCGGGGTCCGGCGACCTGGACGACATGTGCGGCGGCGGCTTCTTCCGCGATTCGATCGTGCTGGTCTCGGGCGCGACCGGGACCGGCAAGACCTTGATGTGCACCCATTTCCTGAATGGTGGCCTGATGGCCGGCGAGCGCTGCTTGCTGTTCGCCTTCGAGGAAAGCCGCCAGCAACTGTTCCGCAACGCGTCGGGCTGGGGGGTGGATTTCAAGTCGGCCGAGGAATCGGGCCAGCTGCGCGTGGTTTGCGACTATCCCGAGGTGGCCTCGATCGAGGATCACATGATCACCATCAAGCAGGTGATCGAGGAGTTCAAACCCGACCGCCTGGCCATTGACAGCCTGTCGGCCATCGAGCGCATTTCGTCGGATCGCGGGTTCCGTGAGTTCGTGATCGGCCTCACCTCGTTCATCAAGCATGGCGAAATCGCGGCCTTGTTCACCTCGAACACGCCAACCTTGATGGGCGGATCCTCGGTGACCGAAACGCATATTTCGTCGATCACCGACAGCATCATCTTGTTGCGCTACGTCGAGACCTTCGGCGAGATCAGCCGGGGCGTCATGGTGCTGAAAATGCGCGGATCGTTCCACGACAAGGAAATCCGCGAATTCAACATCGACGGCACCGGGATGCACATCGGGCGGCCGTTCCGCAACATGACCGGGATCCTGGCCGGCAATCCGCACCATGTCACCACGTCCGAGGCGGACCGGCTGGAGGGTCTGTTCACCGAAGGGGCGCGCTGATGACCTTCGGCGCCTCGGGAGAACGAGACTTCCGGGCACTGGTCGAGGCGGCGACCGACGCCATTCTGGTCATCGGTCACGCCGGCGATATTTTGTATGCGAACGACGCGGCCGGCGACCTGTTTCGCAGCAGGCCGGAGGCCCTGGAAGGGCTTCCCTTCGGGCACCCCCTGGTGCACGGCCAGACGGTTGAGCTGGACGTGCCCCTGGCCGGAGAAGCCCGCATCGCCGAGATGCGGGCATCGTCGGTAACCTGGGAAGGCGAGGCGGCCAGCGTCGCGATCTTGCGCGATGTCAGCGAACGGGTCCGACTGACCGCGAGCTTGCAAGACCGCCTGCGGTTCGAGGAACTGCTGCTGGCGATTTCCGCCGGCTTCGCCCGGGCCAGCGCCGCCGAGGAAACCCCCGTGAGCACCGAGGCCCTGGGCCTGCTGGCGGGGCATGCCGGGGTTGACGTGGCATGCCTGGTGGCCGTGGAGGGCGAGGCGCCGCGGGTGGTGGCGTGTCATCCGGCGCAAGACTGTCCCTTGTGCCGTCCCGGCATGGAAGCACGCTTGACGCCCTTGCTGCGCGAGGTCAACCGCGCGGCGGAACTGCCCCTTTCCCTCCGCCGGGACGAGGTGGCGGCGGCCTCGGATCTGGAGACGGTTTTTCGCGAAGCGGGCATGGCGTGGCTGGGGTTGGTGCCCTTGCGGGCGGGAAAACAGCCCTACGGGGTGTTGTGCCTGGCGCGACGCGACGGGCCGCCGTCCCCGACCCCGGAGCGGGATCTGGACACGCTGCGGCCGGTGGCGGCCGTTCTGGTCGATTCCTTGCGGCGCATGCGTGCCGAGGCCCTGCTCACCACGGCGGTGGCCAAGCAGGCGGCGGTGTTCCAGCAGGCGGTCGAAGGGCTGGCCCTGTTGCACGGCGGCACGATTCTTCAGGTCAATCAAGCCCTGGCCCAGATGTTCGGCTACGAGCCCCAGGACATGGAGGGCATGGATACCCGCGTGCTCTTCGCCTCCGACGAAGGCTACCAGGCGCTCACCGAGCATGGGGTCCCCTTGATCCGGGCGGGCAAGGTGGTGACGGCCGAGCATCTGTTCCAGCGCCGGACCGGGGAGCGGTTCTGGGTGGAAATCAAGGGGGCCTTGGTGGCGACCACGGCGCCGGTGGCGGAAACCGTGTGGGTCTTGCGCGACGTGACCGTCGAGCGCGAGGAGGGGCGACGCAAGGAACAGCTGATTGAAGAGTTGCGCCGCTCCAATGCCGAGTTGGAGCGCTTTGCCTTCATCGCCTCGCACGACCTCAAGGAACCGGTGCGCATGGTGGCGTCCTACGTCAACTTGCTGGCGCGGCGCCATGGCGATGACCTGGGGCCGGAGGGGCGCGAGTTTCTTTCCTATGCCCTGGAGGGCGCGCGGCGCATCCACAAGATGATCGAAGGCATCCTGGAATACGCCCGGATCGAGAAAGGGGTGGCGGACCTGGTGCCGGTGGCCCTGGACGAGACCCTGGCGCGGGTGCAAGAAGACCTGAAGGATACGATTCGCGAGTCCGGCGCGGTCATCAAGGCGGAAGGGCTGCCCATCGTCCTGGGTGTCCCGTCGGAAATGGAACGCCTTTTCGCGAACCTGATTGGCAACGCCATCAAGTTTTCCCGTCCCAACGAAACCCCGCAGGTCTGTCTCGCGAGCCAGCGCGCGGAAGGGGCGATGTGGCATGTGACCGTGAGCGACAATGGCATCGGGATCCCGGTCCAGGACCGTGAACGGGTGTTCGATCTGTTCTGGCGCCTGCATTCGCGCGAGAGCGTCGAGGGAACGGGATTGGGGCTTGCCATCGTCAAGCGCATTATCGAGCGGCGTGGCGGGCGGGTGTGGCTGGAATCCCGTTCCGGCGAAGGCACGACCATGCACCTTTTGTTGCCGGCGGCGGACAGTCGAGTCGAGGCCGCCCCCGAGATGGAGCACGTCGCGCCCGTCTAGGGCATCGTGCGTTGAACCGGATCCAGGCACGATGCTCCGGCGTTTGTCAGGGAAAAGTGGCAGCGCTTTTCCCGAAAAGACATACTCAAGCAAAGGGATCTGGAGTTTGTCCGCTTCAACGTGAAACGGACGGACTCTAAAGGCCGCGACGGATCCAGCGGATCGGCGCGGCCATGTCCAGGGCCACGTCTTCCTCGTCCGGCGCGTTGAAGGCCGCGAGCGTGAACAGGGCTCGTGTGCGGCCACGCTTGACCAGGCGGACCAAGGTGGCGCCGCTGGCGGTGCGCACCACGCAATCGCGTCCCCACACCTCTTCCGGGGCGCGGTGAAGATCGGCCACGGCGTGAAACAAAAGATCGCCGGCACGGTAGACGGGCCAAAGGGCATCCCCTTCCACCCGCAGCGCTTCCGTGCGCGAGGAAACCCCTGGCGGTGCCTCGACGGTTTCGGTCGGCGTTTCGGCTTCGTAGACCACAACCCCCCCCGCTTCCACACGGCCCATGATGGGGACCGGCGGATCGGCGTGCTCTCGGCCATAGAGAAGATACGATGCCGATACGTTCAGAAGCCGGGCAATATCCTCGACAATCCAAGGCTTTGGGATGTTGCGTCCCCGTTCGTAGTAGGCGACCGTGGATTGATTGACGCCGAGGAGATTGGCCAGGGCGTATTGGGAAAGCCCCAGCTCCTTGCGGGCCTGCGCGATTCTTTGTCCGATTTCATTCATCGTTGCGTGTCTTTCGTCGGCCTTCGGATGAGGGCAAAATAGCATTTATGCAGATGCTTGTCTCACGAAAAATGATCATTAATCATCGATCCGGTTAATGAGGCAACGTCATTGTTTTTCGCTCGCTTTTCAACGAGCGACAATGACAGCGAAAAAATCCGATGGGGGATGAACGGCGGGGGTGAAGCCTTTCCCGGAGCGGCCTCCTCATTGCATGGGTGTTTTTTTAGTATGGCACCTCTCAAGATAGGTGTGGTGGCTCCGAAGCTGTTTTGCTAAAGACGAGATGTGCACTCTTTCCAGCAGCGCTTTGCCCGTGATCCGGGTGAAAAAAGATCGTTGACTTCCTGCGAGGGAAGGTGCACGAATGACGAAACGACATCAATAAGGAGGGAAGGCGGGGGGTACCCCCAGGCAACCCTTCCGGCCCAGAAACAGCAAAGGGGTGTGTGATGGCAGGCGTTGTAGACGGATCAACAATCGAACCGGGCCGGGGCTTCCGCGAGGGGGGGGAGTCGTCCGATCGGGCCCCCGAGTCCTTGCCGGCTTCCTTGCCGGCTTCCTTGCCGGCCTCCTGGCAGTCCCATGGTCAGCTTCTTGACGCCCTTCACGCGGCCCTGGAGAACGCCGAACGTCTTGATCCGCTTTGCGACGCGCGGGGGCTGGCCCGGGTCTCCGTCGCGTTGACCCAGGCCGCGCGGGCCCTGAACGCCCTTGCCGGGCCCGTGGCGGGCGCGCGTCCTTACTTCGATCCGGGAAAGGCCGTCCGATGACGTCGGTGTCCAGCGCCCAGGATTTCTCCTCGTCCTCGCCGCTGAACCGCCTCCTGCTCGATATCGTGCGGCGCGAGGGGGGATTCGTGGCCCATCCCGCCGATACGGGCGGCCCCACCCAGTGGGGGATCTCCCTGCGGTATGCCCAAGGGATTGGCCTGGATCTGGATGGGGACGGCGACACCGACCCCGATGACGTGCGCGCCGTGACCCCTGCTCAGGCCATGGCCCTGTATCGTCGGGATTTTTACGAAGCACCCGGGTTCGCGGCGTTGCCCGATTCCTTGGCCCCGGTTCTCGTCGATTGGGCGGTCAACAGCGGCCCCACCCGGCCGGTCCTCGCCTTGCAACGGGTTTTGAACGCGCTGGGGCAGGCTGATCCCACGGCCGTGGGCGGGCACGAACCACTGGTCGAGGATGGGCGCGTGGGGCCCCGGACCGCGCGCGCGGCCCGGGCTGCCGTGCGGACCCTTGGGGCCGCCTTGATGATGAATGCGTTGTGCGATGAACGGGTGGCCTGGCTGCGGGCCCTGGTGGCCCGGCGCCCGTCACAGCGGGTTTTTCTTGCCGGCTGGCTGGCCCGCGCCAACGGATTTCGCCAGAGCTGATCCACGCCGCGAGCCGCCCGGGGGCACGGGAGCGGCCGATGCGCAAGGAGGATTCCCCATGTTCACGTCTTTATTGCGAGGGCCGGCCGGGCTTCTCGCCACCACCCTGGGCGAGGTCTTGAGCCGTTTGCCCGGGCCTTGCGCCGATCCGGTGGCGTCGGAATCAACGGGGGCGCGGGAGGGCTTCCCCGCGTCGGAGGCCACGCCTCCCCGGACCCGGTGGGATGCCTTCTGGGATGCCTTCAACCGCTTGCCGCGCCCGGTGATGGCTGCCGGTGCCGTGGCCCTGATGGCCTGGGCTCCCCTTGATCCCGAGGGGTTTGTCCGCGTCATGCAGGCTTATGCCCAGATGCCCGACGGATTGGCCACCGCCGTGTTTGGCGTGGCGGCGGCCTTTTTTACCACGCGCCACCTGGAGCGGCGCCTGGAGCTGGGGCAGGGCCGGGGCGCGTCCGGCCGTCCCTCCGGCGAGGCTTCGGAAAGCGAAGAGGGCACGGTCAACCCCACGGTGGCGGCATGGCTGCGCGAGCGGGACGCGGGGCGTGATCCGGCTCGGTCGGGGGGGTGAAGTGAGACCCGAAAAGTGGGAACCGCTTTTCGGATAAGTCGAACGTAAGAAAAAATAAAAATGAGACCCGAAAAGTGGGAGTCGCTTTTCGGATAAGTCGAGCGTAAGAAAAAATAAAAATGAGACCCGAAAAGTGGGAACCGCTTTTCGGGTCTTGGCACGATGCACCGGCCTGGAAGGGCGGGCCTATTCGATCGCCGGGGCCAGCACCGCCTGGGGCCGGAGCTTCGGACGCGACAGCACCAGAAGATTACCCCCCAGCACCAGCGCCAATCCCAACACCGCCGGCACGGTCCAGACGTATCCCTCGAAGAAGGTGGACAGCGCCAGGGCGACAACCGGGAACAGAACCGAGGCATACGCCGCCCGGTCCGCGCCGATCCGGCCCAGCAAGGTCAGATAGCACCAGAAGGCAACCACCGATCCGAACACCGCCAGGTAAGCCAGCGACAGCAGGTACGGAGCCGACAGGTCGATGGAGAAGGTGCGTCCCGTCGCCAGGGCGAACAGGGCAATCAGCCCCGTGCCATAGGCCATCGCAACCCCGGTGCCGGGCACGACCGCGATGCCCTGGCGCTGGTTGCGCCCGGAAATCAGGTTGCCAAACGACGCCGCAACGGTGGCCAGCAGGCACAGGAGAAGGCCCCGCAACGCCTTGTCTTCAAGGGAAAGGTGCTGAAGTTCGGGCAGGAAGACCAGCGCGATCCCGGCCAGTCCCATCACCGCGCCCGCCACCACCCGGCCGCGCACGGGCTGGCCGAAAAACAAGGCGCCGAACAGGATGTTGAAGCCGACAATCGTCGAGAAGGAAACGGCGACCAGACCGCTGGTCAGCAGGCCCGTGGCCACGTAGAACAACATGTAGTTGGCGCCAAACAGGCAAAATCCCAAGGCAACCAGCCACGCGTGTTGGCGCACGGTGTAGCGGGGCCATTCGCGGCGCAGCGCCGCCCATCCCAGCATCAAAGTCGCGGCAAGGGAAAACCGCCAGACAAGAGAAACAGCGGGGTCAACGACGCCAAGCTGAAATTCGATGGCAAACCACGTCGATCCCCAGATCAGGACAGTCGTGATATAAAGAAGCGCATTTCCAGAAGGCATTTTCCTATCCCATCCTGATTCTTTGACTGTCTTCATTGCCATAGCCGATGTCGGCCAACATCCGTTCATCCATCCGGGACAGCATCGCCGCGCTTTCTTGACGCTCGCGACGGGCGGCCATCACATCGTATTGCCGGGCCAGCCAGCCTTCCATTTGTCCCAGAACCGACGGCGTGGATTTCGGAGGTGCGCAGGTTTTAGTTGCCAATGCCGATACTTCGCGATCATGGAGGGTGGAAATGGGGTGAGCAACCATGACAGGCTCTCCTTGAGGTGGGTCAGGGAAAAGAGGAAGAAGGGCGGAGCAGGGAAGGGCGTGCCCAGGGATATCGTCCCTGTCTCCGAGAGGCTTATCTTGCGCCTCGACCTTCCTCCCCACAAACGAGTAATGTTGTGGGCTTCCATGAATAAAATTTATCCGGGGTTTTCGCTCATGGCGCCTTCGCTTCCCCCCCTGAACGCGTTACGAACCTTCGCGGTTGCGGCGCGCCGCCTGTCTTTCACCCTGGCGGCGCAGGAACTGGGGGTCACGCAAGCCGCGGTCAGTCATCAGATCCGCTCGCTGGAAACCTGGCTCGGCGTGGAATTATTCAAGAGACGCAATAAGCAAGTCATCCTGACCGAATCCGGGCAGGTGTACGCGGTGGCGGTCAACCAGGCCCTGGACGAAATCGCCGAGGCCACGGCCGCCCTGGTGCGCGCCGATTCCCGAGGCGGCGGGCTGACGCTGTCGACCATGTCGAGCTTCGCGATCAAATGGCTGGTGCACCGTCTCAGTGGCTTTTTGAATTCGCATCCCGAGGTCGCGGTGCGCCTGCACACCAGCATGGAACTGGCCTCGTTCGCCGGCGACGGGGTGGACGTGGCGGTGCGCATGGCGCGCAAGGTGGCCGATGGCCTGCATGCCGATCTGTTGCTGGAGGAAGAGTTGATGCCGGTGTGCAGCCCGGCCCTGCTGGAAGGCCCCCGTCCGTTGCGCGATCCCGCTGATTTGCGCCATCACGTCTTGCTGCAGGACGTGGGCATTTCCTGGTCGTGGTGGCTTGATCCCCTGGGGTTGCGGGGGCTGGACGGCCAGCGTCCGGTGCGTGGGCCCGGGTACCTGGATTCGGCCCTGGCCATTCAGGCATGCATCGACGGCCAGGGGGTCATGCTGGGGCGCACGGTGATCGTCGAGGACGACATCCAGGCCGGGCGCCTGATCGAACCCTTTTCGGTGCGGGTGCCCAATCCGATGAAGTACTGGCTGGTGTGTCCGCCCAGTCACCTGATCCGCCCCCCCGTGCGGGCTTTTCGCGACTGGATCCTGGCCGAGGCCCAGGCGTGGAGCCGCCTTCATCCCGCCGGCCCCGCCTGAGTCGTCCTCTCCCCCCCCCTTCCTGGCTCCCGGGGGGCGGTTGAAAAACGCGGCAGGCGGAGGGAGGAGCGGGGAAGGGGGAAGGGGGAAGGGGAAGGGGAAGGGGAAGGGCGTTATCCGTTGTTGCGGATGTGGTTGAGGAAAGCGCTGACCCGGTCCTTGAGGTCGGCGGCCTGGCGGCTGAGTCCCTGGGCCGCGCTCAGGACCTCGCCGGCGGCGCGGCCGGTGTTGTCGGCGGCCATCGCCACGTCGCTCATCGAGGCGCTGGAACGCTGGTTGCCCTCGGCGGCACGCTGGGTGTTGTTGGCGATCGAGCGCGCGGCGGCGTCTTGCTCCTCCACCGCCGCCGCCACCGTGGCCGACACCCCGTCGAGGTCGGAAATCACCTCGGAAATCGAGCCGATCGCCTCCACGGCCTCGGCGGTGGCGTTCTGGATGTCGGTGATCTGGCGACGGATGTCCTCGGTTGCCTTGCTCGTCTGGTTGGCCAGGCTTTTGACTTCGCCCGCGACCACCGCGAAACCCTTGCCGGCCTCGCCGGCGCGGGCGGCCTCGATGGTGGCGTTGAGGGCCAGCAGGTTGGTCTGCTCGGCAATGTCGGTGATCATGGCCACCACCTGGCCGATGTGCTCGGCGGCGGCCTTGAGCTCGGTCACCTCGGTTTTGGCGCGGCTCGCGCGTTCCACCGCCGTGCGCGACATGCCCGAGGAGTGGTGTACCTGGCGGCTGATCTCGTTGATCGACGCGTTCAGCTGTTCGGTGCCCGTGGCCACCGATTCCACGTCGCGGGCGCCTTCCTCGGTCACGCGCGCCATGTCGGCCACCCGGCGCGCCGTTTCCTCGGCGATGCCGGCCATGGTGCGGGCGTTGGCTTCCATCTGGTGGGTGGCGGCGCCGATCATGCCGATCAGGCCGCTCACGTCGCCTTCCAGTTCGTCGGCCAGGCGCCGGATGCCGGCGCGGCGCTCCGCCTCGGCCTGGCGCTGGGCCTCGGCCTGTTCCTGACGCAAGGCGTGCATGCGCTGGCTGTATTCCTTGAACACCTGCGCCGCCTTGGCCATCGAGCCGATTTCATCGCCCCGTCCCACGCCCGGGATGTCGGTCTGGTCGTCGCCCTCGGCAAGGCGGGTGAGGGCGGCGGTCATGGCGTGCAAGGGACGGTTGATGCTGCGCGCGATCGTCGCCGCCAGGGCCAGGCCCAGGGCCAGAATCAGAAGATTGGCCGCGATCAGGCCGTGGCGCGCGGTGCGCAGGGCGTCGGTGCTGGCCTCGCGGATTTGAGCCTGTTCGGTGAGGGCCGATTCCTTGGCCGCTTCCGCCGCCTGGGCGATGTCGTTGGTCAGGCCGCGCACCTGCCCTTCCATGGCCGAGGTTTCCCCCAGGATTCCCGAAAGGGTATTCAGGCTGTCCTCGTACTGGGTGTAGAGGTCCTGGGCGTCTCCGGCATTGGAAAGATTTTCCATTGCCTCGCTGACCGCGAACAGGGCTTCCCAGATCGCCGCGAAGCTATCGTCGGAGCGGCTGTTGAGGTAGGCCATGGTGGCCACCCGGGTACGCAGCATGTGTTCGACCATCTGCGACGCCGCGCGGGCCTCGTCCACGTTGCCCAGGTCGAAATCGCGGTCCCGCTGGGCCGCGGCCCACAGGGCCAGGCCATCGGCGGCCGGCATCATGGCGGATTCGATCAGCTCAACCCGTTTCGAAACCAGGGGAATCGCGGGTTCCAGGGCTGTTTCCAGGTTATGGTACACTTCGGCGATGCGCTGGGCAAAGGGCGCCTGCGGCGTGTTGGCGACGTTGCCGCGAAAATCATCAATCGCTTGGCGGACGGCTTTGCGATCCTCCATCATCGTCTCAACAAGATGGTCGTCGGCCTTTTCCAGGTAATTCGAAACATGGGTCCCGAAACCATGCAGGAGCCTGTTCAGGGTCAACGCCGATACAGCGACCTCGGAGGAATGGGTGACTTCATCGAACTGGTGATCCACTGCTCGGAACATGGAGTATGACATCAGCCCCACGCCCCCCATCAGGGCGAGCACGAGAAAAAAACCGGCGTACAGGCGGACGTTGATGGAAATATTCTTGAGCATCGACGGATTCCCAGTCCCTTGCCTCCGATCGGGACAAGGGCCATCAAGGGGGCGGAACAAAAAACGGAGAAAGAGGACGCTGGCGCCTCACCGTGGGGGGCAATGCAACGATCAATTGGGGTTCCCTGGCCTGGCGCATCCGATCGGATGCCCATTCTGACACAAAACCATTTAAATCCCAATCAGGATCCCGTGCCCCGAAGGCGAAGCCGGTCGAAGTGCGCTCGCTCCCAATCGATTGAAATGTCTACCAAGGCCCGCCAGATGCGTTCGATGGTATCCTCGTCTCCCTGTGCATGGCGGGCATGCAGGCGAGCCTTGGCAACCACGTCCTCGATGCGCCAGGGCACGACGACCGCGTCGCGGGTGGGCTTGAGCCCGGCGGCCTGCGCGACATAGCCCAGGCGTTCCACCACCAGGGGGACCAGCAAGGCATCCAGGCGGTCGATTTCGGCGCGGACCTCGTCCATGGACTGGCACGGACGCATCCCGGCGCGGCGGGGATCGGTCGTCGGGATCGTGCTCAAGGGGGGAGCCTCCGTTCACAAGATGAAAAGGAAACGGGCGAACAGCCCGGTTTAAAAAGAAAGAAGGGGCCAGCGGCGGCCGGCCCCCTTTGGCTGGTCAGTAGGCGCATTCAACAAAAACGGGATCAATGTTTCCAGCCCAGCGGTTGTTCCAGGCTTCCAGCAAATCCTCGGCCTGGGTCCGCCCTGACTCGGCGATGATCCAGAGGGCATCCAGGAACGAGGTCTCGTCGCGCCCCTTCTGATTGAGCCGCCCGCGCGCCGCCAGACCCTCGTGGGCGATGCGAAGCATGCGCAGGGCCACGTCTTGCAAGGTTCCGTCCCGGAACGGGGTCTTCAACGCCAGGCGTGGCACCTGGTCGCGCAAGGCCGCGTGTTCCTCGGCCGTCCAGTCGCGCACGAGGTCCCAGGCGGCATCCAGGCTGCTCGTATCGTACAGCAATCCCACCCACAAGGCGGGCAGGGCGCACAAACGGTTCCAGGGACCGCCATCGGCCCCCCTCATCTCCAGGTAATGCTTCAGGCGTACTTCAGGGAAAGACACGGTGAGGTGATCGGACCAGTCGCTCAGCGTCGGCCGCTCGCCGGGCAGGGCGGGCAGGCGCCCCGCCATGAAATCGCGAAAGGACTGACCCGCAGCGTCGATGTACCGCCCGTCACGGTAGACAAAGTACATCGGCACGTCAAGAAGATAGTCAACGTAGCGTTCGAAGCCCATGCCGTCCTCGAACACAAAGGGCAGGATTCCCGTGCGCGCCGGGTCGGTATCGGTCCAGATGTGGCTGCGGGTGGAAAGGAAGCCGCTGGGCCGGCCTTCGACGAAGGGGCTGTTGGCGAAAAGGGCGGTCACCACGGGCTGCAGGGCGAGGGAGACCCGGAACTTGCGCACCATGTCGGCTTCGCTGGAAAAATCCAGGTTGGCCTGCACGGTGCAGGTGCGCAGCATCATGTCGAGGCCCAGGCTGCCCACCCGGGGCATGTGCTCGCGCATGATGTGGTAGCGCCCCTTGGGCATCCAGGGAATGTCCTCGCGCCGCCATTTCGGGTTGAACCCCAGGCCCAGGAACCCCACGCCCATTTCACCGGCCACTTCCTTGACCCGGCGGTGGTGATCGGTGACCTCGGCGCAGGTTTCGTGAATGGTTTCCAGGGGCGCGCCCGACAGCTCGATCTGGCCGCCGGGCTCCAGGGTGACCGAGCCGTGGCGCGGACAGGTCAGGGCAATGACGTGACCGTTTTCCTCCACCGGTTTCCAGCCAAACCGGGTCAGGCCATCGAGCAAGGCGCGCACGCCGCGCTCGCCTTCGTAGGGAAGGGGGCGGTTGTCGGCCAGGGTGAAGGCGAATTTTTCGTGTTCCGTGCCCACCCGCCAGTCGGCGGGCGGCCGGCAGCCGCCTTCCAGGTCGGCCACCAGGTCGTCGCGGGTCAGGGGGGAAAGGGGGGGGGAAGACGTCGCGTGGGGCATGATTGGGGCGTCCGGAGTCTGGGGAAGCGACAGCGCCAGGGCCAAGGGGTGGGCACACCGGGCTCCGCCGGGGAGCTCACGGGTCCGACCAGTCCCCCGCCACGGCCTGCCAGACCGCCAGGGCCGCGGCGCCGGCCGTTTCGGCCCGCAGGATGCGCGGACCAAGATCGACCGTACAGGCACATGAGGCGAGCGGAGCGACGGCGTCAAGGTCGGTGTCGTCCAGGCCGCCCTCGGGTCCCACCAGGAAGGCGGCGTCCTGCCCGCGCGCCTGGGCAAAGCACCGGGCCGCCGGCGCCGCGTTCCGGCGCTCGGCCAGCACGAACAAGCGCCGCTCCCGGGGCCAGTCCGCCAGCGTTTCGGCCAGGGGGCGCAGGGGATCGACCAGGGGAATGTCCAGGCGCTCGCACTGCTCGGCCGCCTCGATCGCCTGCGCCTGAAGGCGGTCAAGGCGGACCGTGCGGGTTTGCGTGCGCCGGGTGAGCACCGGGCAAAGACGCCGGCATCCCAGCTCCACCGCCTTTTGCACCACGTAATCGGTGGCGTCCTTCTTGAGCGGCGCGAACAAAAGCCAGGGGCCCCGGCTTTCCGGCTGGGCGCGCCGGCTCTCTTCCACGCGCAGCGCCGCGCGCGATCCCGATCCGGCCAGGACGGCGCGCCATTCCCCGTCCCGGCCATTGAACGCCGCCACCCCCGCGCCGTCCCCCAGGCGCAAGACGGTGCGCAGGTAATGGGCCTGCGCAGGCGCCAGGGGAACCGTCTCTCCCGCCGCCAGGGGGCTGTCCACGAACAACCGGGGCAACGCGCGCCCGGACTCTCCTGCTGCCATGCGTTCTCTCCTGGCGCGCCATCGATCGGGGGGCGTGATCCCCCTTGAAAGGCCCTTCGGCGGGTCGTACTGTACGGCCCCATGAACGCCAAGGAAACGCTTGTGGGCGATATTCCTCTCAACGGCTGGATCGATCGTCTGGCCCCGGAGGGTATGCGCCCCTATCTGCGCCTGATGCGCCTGGATCGGCCCATCGGGACATGGCTTTTGTTGTTCCCGTGCTGGTGGAGCCAGGCGCTGGCCGCCGATCCCTGGCCGCATCCGGGAATGATGATCCTGTTCGCCATCGGCTCGGTGGTCATGCGCGGGGCCGGGTGCACCTTCAACGACATCGTTGACCGGGATTTCGACGCCAAGGTTGAGCGCACCGCCGCCCGTCCGATTCCCAGCGGAGCGGTGAGCCGGGTCCAGGCCGTGATTTTCCTGGTCGCCCAGCTGCTGGTCGGCCTGATCGTCCTGCTGTGCTTCAATGAATTCGCCATCTGGCTGGGCGTGGCCTCGCTGCTCCTGGTCTTCACGTATCCGTTCATGAAGCGCATCACCTACTGGCCGCAGGCGTGGCTGGGGCTCACCTTTACCTATGGCGCCCTGATGGGCTGGGCCGCCGAGCGCGGGGATCTGGGCTGGGCGCCCGTGTTGCTGTACGCGGGCTGTTTCTTCTGGACCTTGCATTACGACACCATTTACGCCCATCAGGACCGCGAGGACGACCTGTTGGTGGGCGTGAAGTCGTCGGCCCTGGCCCTGGGCACGCGGACCCGTCCGGCGTTGGCCGTGTTTTCCACGATCATGATCGTGCTGATCGGGGCGGCGGGGGCCGTGGCCGGCCTCGGGTGGCTGTTCTGGCCGCTGCTGCTGGTGGGCTATGCTCATCTGCTGTGGCAGCTGGGGCGCCTCGACATCCACGATTCGCCGCGTTGCCTGGACCTTTTCAAAAGCAACCGGCATGTCGGCTGGATCTTGCTGGTCGCCTTGATCGCCGGGCAGCTTTCCCGGTGACGACTGGCGCCGGATCCCCCGACGCGACCGAAGCCCACCGTCAGGCCTTCATCCAGGCCCACGCCGCCGTGGGCCAGCCGCCCCTGGTGCCCGAGGTGCGCTTGTGGCTGGCCAGCGATGTCACCGCCTTGTGGCTGGCCACCGAGGCCGATCTGGAGCGCCAGGGGGTGCCGCCCCCCTATTGGGCCTTTTGCTGGGCCGGGGGGCAGGCGGTGGCCCGTTACGTGCTGGATCATCCCGAGACGGTCCGGGGCTTGCGGGTTCTCGACTTCGCCGCCGGGGGTGGCGTGGCCGCCATCGCGGCCGCCCGCGCCGGGGCTCAGTCGGTTGAAGCCTGCGAGATCGACCCCTATGCCACCAGCGCCATGGCGCTGAATGTCGCCCTTAACGACGTGAGTGTCTCCCTCCTGGCCCAGGATGTGGTGGGGGCCATGGATCGGGCCTGGGACGTGGTGCTGGCGGGCGATGTGTGTTACGAGCGCCCCATGGCCGATCGCGTGATTCCCTGGCTGCGGGCCCTGGCCGGGCGTGGAACGCGGGTGCTGCTGGGCGATCCCGGCCGCGCCTATCTGCCGGCGCAGGGCCTTTCCACCCTGGCCTGCTACGACGTGGCGGTGAGCCGCGACCTGGAAGACCGGGACGTGCGCGCGACCACCGTTCACGCTCTTCTTCCCTGAATCTTCCCCCTGGCCTGCCGCTCGTGCCGGGTCCTTTTGGGCCTGGCGGGGGAGGTCGGTCTTGCCCCGGGGGCGTGAACCGGCCAAAGTGCCGCCGGTCCGGCAGGGGTGGATTGGGGCGGAGGCGAGATTTTCCCTGATGGTTTCCCTTGCGCTCAAGATCCCGGCGGGCGATCCGCCCGGGCCGTCTTTCCTGGCGCCTGTCGAGGGCGGCCTGTCGCGACCGTCGTCTTTTCGTTCGTTTTCACGCGCGCTTTCACGCCGTCCCAATGGGGGCACGGGGCCGGAAAGCGCAGTTGGGGACCACCATGCTTGAACGCACCTACCGCTGGATTCTTGCCAAATCAGACAGTCGTGGCGCGCCCTGGTGGCTCGGCGCGGTTGCCTTCGCCGAAAGCAGCGTTTTTCCCCTGCCGCCGGATATCCTGCTGATCCCCATGATCCTGGCCGATCGCCGCCGCTGGTGGAGCCTGTGCCTGCTGGCCACCGTGGCCTCGGTGGCCGGGGGCCTGGTGGGGTACCTGATCGGTTATTTCCTGTTCGAGACCGTGGGGCAGGCGGTCATCTCCTTCTACGGGCTTGAGGAGTCGTTTCTTACGTTCCAGGCCCTGTTCCGGGAGTGGGGAACCTTGATCTTGCTGGTCAAGGGGGCCACGCCCATTCCCTACAAGCTGCTGACCATCACGGCGGGCGCGGTGCAGCTGGACCTGCTCACCTTCATCGGCGCTTCGATCCTTTCGCGGTTCTTGCGTTTTATCGTCGTGGGGGCGCTGCTGTACTATTTTGGCCCGCCGGTGCAGGCTTTCATTGAAAAGCGCCTGGGGCTGGTCAGCATCGCGGTCCTGGTCGCGACCATCGGCGGGATTGCCCTGGTCAGGCTGTTCTGACCCCCGCGCGCCCCGGCACCCCGGGCGTGCGGTGGGCGCGCCCCTTTCACTCCCCGCACAACTGGGCGCGCCGGCCGCCGGCGCGCTTGGCCTGGTACATGGCGCCGTCGGCGGCGGCGAGCAAGGAGCGGGCGTCGGTTCCGTGGCGAGGAAAAAGGGCCAGGCCGATGCTCGCGCCCAGGGTAACCTCCTGGCCGCCTTCCAGGGCCAGGGGCTGGCCGATGTCGTCGATCAGCTTGTTGGCGAGGACCACGGCGGCCTCGGGGCTTGTGATGTCGTGCAAGACGACGACGAACTCATCCCCGCCAAGACGGGCCACGGTGTCGCTTTGGCGCAGGCCGGCCTGAAGCCGCCGGGCGACCTCGGCCAGGACTCCGTCGCCCGAGCGATGGCCGAAGGTGTCGTTGACGGGCTTGAATCCGTCGAGATCCAAAAAGAGCACCGCGAGCATCGCGCCGTCGCGCTCGGCGCGGATCAGGCCCTGGCCCAGGCGGTCCATCAGGAGGCCGCGGTTTGGCAGGCCGGTGAGGGCGTCGTGGTGGGCCTGGTGGTTCAGCGCGTCGGCGCGCTGGCGCTGTTCGGTGATATCGCTGAAAATGCCGATGTAATTGAGGGCGCGCCCGGCTTCGTCGTTCAGGCGCGAGATGGTCAGGCGCTGGGCGTACACCGTGCCATCGCGGCGGCGGTTCCAGATTTCGCCGCGCCAGTGACCGGTTTCCTCCAGGCTTTCCCACATGGCCTTGTAGAAGGCCTGGTCGTGTCGTCCCGATGCCAGAAGGCGGGGGTTGCGGCCGAGCACGTCGCGCGCCGAGTAGCCGGTGATCTCGGTGAAGGTCGGGTTGACCGAAATAATGGCGTTGTCGGCATCGGTCACCACGATGGCGTCGGCGGAATGGGCGAAGACCTTGCGGGTCAGCGACAGCAGGCGGACCTGGCTTTCCAGGTCGGCGCGGCGGATGATTTCGGCGGCCAGGAGACTCCCGAGAACGAACAGGGCAACAAGGGCGATGACGCTCCAGAAAATCAGCGACCCGAAGGTGCGCGCCCACAGGGTTTGAACGTCGCGCGAGGTCACCAGGGACTGGACCACCAGCGGGTATTGGGAAGAGGGGCGCAGGCCGATCCGCACTGATTGGCCGGAGCCAGGCAGCGAGACGACGGAAAAGCCCGCGCTGGTTTCTTGCCCGGGGCCGGAAGGGAAACCGGGCGACGCCATCAGGGGCGCCGGGAGGGCCAGCCCGCCCAGGGGTTGCAGCACAAGGGTCCCGTCCGGCCGGACGAGGCGCAGGCCACTTTGGTGGCCCAGGAGAGGGCCCGCCAGGATGCTTTCCAGGGCGACGGGGTTCAAGGCGGCGAAGGCCAGCAGATCGGGGGCGATGACGACCCGGACCGGCATCAGGCGGGTGGGCGTGGGTCCCTCGGGGGCGTCAAGCGTGGGCAGCAGGCGGCCCTTTCGCGGGACGGCGATGGCCAGGGTGCTTTCCGTGGCCAGGGGAGCCAGCGCGGGCAGGTCGAGGGCGTCCATGTCCAGGCGCTGCCCGACCGAGCGGTCGGCGGTGTCAAGAAGGATGGTGCCGTCGGCCCGGGTCAGGACGATCTGACGGATATGGGGGGCGTTGCGCATCAGGCGGCCGGCCTGGACGCGCAGGAAGTTGTCGGGGTCGGGCCCGGTGGCGTGGGCGGCTTCGTCGCCCAGCGCGTGCAAGATGGTCTCGGTCGATTCCAGGGTCCGGGTCAAGGTGTCCTCGACCAGGACGGCGGCAATGCGGGCCCGTTCCAGAAGGCCGGCCCGGGTCGCGCGGTAGGTCTGGGCCAGATCGATGCCAAAAAGAAGCGTGATGGCCAGGGCCAAGGTGGTGGCAAGCGCCAGGAGCCGCCGGGCCCGTTTCCTGCTCCGGCCGGGGAGCGGTCTCCCCAGGTCGCCCAACCGGGCATCGCCCATTGATCCCTCCCTTATCGGTTTCTCGTCCGGCACGGGCACGATTTTCCGTTTTTTTTCCCCGGATTCGGCATTCTTTGACAGTCTTTTCCGCCGGTGTTACTTGAAGGAAGGACCCCGCGAGGGTCCTTCGTTTCCCAAGCCGCCCCGGATTCGATCGATGGCCCCTGATCCTTCTGATCTTCCCATGCCTTTTTCCTTGGATGCAGGAGGAAAGGAAGGAGACGAAACACTTTCCCTGGCTGCCGCTGATTTTGGGCAGGTAGTGTGTTTATTGGGGGTATTCAATCTCCAGCTTCGGCACCTTTTACGGACAGCGCTTGCGACGCAAGGTGTGCGTGATGTTCGCGACGTTGTTCATATCGAGTCCCTGCACGAACAAATTGGAAAAACGCATCCTGATCTTGTGATCTGCGACCAGGATTTGCCGGGGGGTGACATTTCTTTCTCGATTCGCTCGGTGCGTCAGGGCGAGCTTGGCGAGAACCCTTTTTCCGTCATGGTCGCCCTGAGCGGTCTACCACAGCATCATAAGGTGCATTCCCTGGTCAACGCCGGGGTTGATGACCTTATTTCGCTGCCGGTGGCTCCGCAGGCCCTGGTGACGCGCATCCTGGGATTGGTCAACCGGCGTCGGCCGTTTGTCGTGACCAGTGACTACACCGGGCCGGACCGGCGCCGGGTCAGCCGGCACCACCCCTCGGCGCCGGGGTTGCTGCTGGATGTCCCGAATACCTTGAGGTTGAAGGCGGCGGGGCAATACGATCAGGGGCTTGCGCTCCGCGCCATTGCCACCATGCGGGCCGTGGTCGATCAGCGCCGAAAGGCCCGCCACGCCGAACGCGTCGTGCAAACGGCGGTGAGCTTGCTGCCGCAATTGCGCGCGGGTTATCTGACCGACGAGGAACGGGCCCAGGTGCGTCGGGTGGCGCTGCTGGCGGGGGATGTCGGACGGCACCACGCGGCCGGGCCGGACACGATGGCCGCCAACCTGTGCGCCACGTTGTGCGATGTCACCGACCGTTTGGACGATGCCACCCCCCAGGCCCAGGACGTGCAGACGTTTGAAAAGCTGGTGGTGGCTTTTGATCGCCTGTTCAACGGGGGCGGGGAAACGCCGATGACGGCGGCCCTTGCCACGGCCGTGCGTCAGTCCTCCGATCCCGCCTAGAGTAATCCGAG
>NZ_BJZO01000032.1 GCF_007992075.1 Pararhodospirillum oryzae | reverse complement strand
TTGGTATGAAGGCGGGCCAAGGGGCGTCAAGAAACGATCACAGGCCATCGGGAGCGCGTCCCCTTAGGGTAAAATCCTTTGCACGGAAGGGAGAGACCCCGATGCGAGCCTCTTTGCTGGCGTCCGCCGCCCTGCTTGCCGTCTGCGGGGCAGGGCAGGCCGCGGTGGCCGCCGATGCCCCGCGTTTCTTTGTGCGCGTGGCCACGGTCCCGGTTTTCGAAACCCTGCCCGCCGGCCTGGATCCGGCCCAGAAAACAGCGGCCGAAATCCTGGCGGCCACCGCCGACGGCCTGACCGCCGTTTTCACCGACAGCCCCGGCACGTCGCTGGGCGTGATTGATCTCACCGATCCGGCCCAGCCGGGGTCCAGGGGCCGGGTTGCCCTGGGGGGCGAGCCTACCAGCGTGAGCGTGGTGGGGGGCTATGCCCTGGTCGGGGTCAATACCTCGGAAAGCTACACCCATCCCTCGGGCCATATCGCGGTGGTCAGCCTCAAGGATCTGGCGATCCAGGCGCGATGCGACGTGGGTGGCCAGCCCGATAGCCTGGCGGTGGATCCCAAGAACCGCTTCCTGGCCGTGGCCGTCGAGAACGAACGCGACGAGGAAACCAACAACGGAGCCCTGCCGCAACTGCCCCCCGGGCATCTGGCCTTGTTCGACCTGGGGCCGGACGGGACGCCCACGAACTGCCAGGCGATGCGCAAGGTGGACGTGACCGGGCTGGCCACGATCGCGCCCGAGGACCCCGAGCCCGAGTTCGTGGACCTGAACGCCGAGGGCCGGGTGATCCTGAGTCTTCAGGAAAACAACCACCTGGTGATCGTGGACGCCGCCACCGGCAAGATCGTGAACCACTTTTCGGCCGGCACGGTGTCGCTGGACACGATCGATACCCGGAAGGACGGGATCATCCAGGGCACGGGCAGCCTGAAGGACATCGCGCGCGAGCCCGACGCCGTGGCCTGGCTCGATGCCCATCGTTTCGTGAGCGCCAACGAGGGTGACTACAAGGGCGGCAGCCGGGGCTTCACCGTGTGGACCGACGATGGCACGGTGGCCTACGACAGCGGCCCCTTGATGGAACACCTGGCCATGCGCATCGGGCACTTCCCCGAAAAGCGCGCGGGCAAGAAGGGCTCGGAGCCCGAGGGCGCCGAGATGGGCGTGTTCGACGGCGAACGCCTGTTCTTCATCAATGCCGAGCGCGCCAACATGGTCGCCGTGTTCCGCGACATGGGGCCGGGCCAGGCGCCCGCGTTCGTGCAGGTGCTGCCCACCGGCGTGGGTCCGGAAGGCGTGCTCGCCTTGCCCGAGCGCGGCCTGCTTCTGGTCGCGGCCGAGGAGGACAGCGCCAAGGACAATGTGCGCGCCTCGGTCAGCGTGTACGCGCGCACGGCCACCCGGCCGGCCTATCCCACCCTTGAATCAGCGGATGACCCCAAGACCGGGGCCCCGATCGGCTGGGGCGCGCTGTCGGGCCTCGCGGCCGATCCCAAGGACCCCGCGCGCCTTTACACCCTCAGCGACAGCGCCTATGCCTCGGCGCGGATCTACACCCTGGATGCCAGCCAGACGCCGGCCCGTCTGAGCGGCTTCGTCGAGGTCACCGGCGCCCCCCAGGAGAAGCTGGACCTGGAAGGCATCGCCACCCGCCCGAACGGCGGCTTCTGGGTGGTGAGCGAAGGCAATCCCGACAAGGGCCTCGCCAACCTGCTGCTGGCTGTTGGCGCCGATGGCACGGTGGAACGCACCGTGACCCTGCCCGACGAGGTGGCCCGGCAGGCCGGGCGCTTTGGCTTTGAAGGCGTGGCGGTGTATGGCGACAAGGACCACGAAAAGGTGGCCGTGGCCTTCCAACGGCCGTGGCAGGACGACCCCAAGGACCAGGCACGGATCGGCCTGTTCGATCCCCAGGCCGATACCTGGACCTGGGTGCGCTATCCCCTGTCGGCACCGACCAGCCCGGCCGGCGGCTGGGTGGGGCTATCGGAAATCGTTTCCCTGGGCGACCAGCGCTTCGCGGTGATCGAGCGCGACAACCAGCCGGGCCCGGCGGCGGCCTTGAAACAGATCGCGGTGTTTGATCTGGCCGGCGTGACCCCGGCGGCCACGGGGGCCGACATTCCCGTGGTCGGGAAGACGGTGGTCAAGGACCTGCTTCCCGTCCTCAAGGCGACCAACGGCTGGACCCTTGATAAGGTCGAGGGCCTGTGCGTTGCCGCCAACGGCGGGGTGTACATGCTCACCGACAACGATGGCGTGGACGACGCCACCGGCGAAACCCTGTTCGCGCGCCTGGGATCGCGCGACGAGCTGTTCAAATAGGGAGGCTGAGCGGGGCGTCCTTTGCACGAAGGGCGCCCCGTGTCTTTCCAAGCCGTCGTGCTTTTTTCCGCGAGAGGAACCGGGGCGGTCTTCCCTGGCGGCATCGCTGCCGTTGAGCCAATGGCGCTGGTCGGGGGGCGGTACCCTTGCTAGCCTCTGTTCCACGCTCAACCAGGATCAACCAGGAAGGGACGGCTCGATGGCCAGTGTGCTGCTGGCGCCCAGGCGCTATGTTCAAGGGGATGGGGCGGTTCATCAGATTGGTACCCACGCGGCCCGGCTGGGGCGGCGGGCGCTGCTGATCGGGGGCGGGCGGGCGCTCGCGGCCTGCGAAACGGCGGTGGCGGACTCGCTGGGCGCGGTCGGGCTCTCCCTTCATGTCGAGCGGTTCGCCGGCGAGTGCTGTGATCGCGAAATCGAGCGTCTGGCGGCGGTGGGGCGCCAGGAACAGGCCGATCTGGTGATCGCGGCCGGGGGCGGCAAGGTGATCGATACCGGCAAGGCGGTGGCCCTTGCCCTGGCCTTGCCCATCGTGGTGGTGCCAACCATCGCGGCCACCGATGCCCCGTGTTCCACCGTCGTGGTGGTCTATGCCGAGAACGGCATCTTCGATCGCTACGTGCAGGTCCCGCACAACCCGGATTGCGTTCTGGTCGATACCGGGGTGATCGCCCGCGCCCCGGTGCGCACGCTGGTGGCGGGCATGGGCGATGCTCTTTCCACCTTCTGGGAAGCCGATACCTGCGCGCGCAGCGGCCGGACCAACCCGCTGACCGGCTCGCAGGCGCCCTTGCGCACCGCCCTGGCGCTGGCCCGCTTGTGCTACGACACCTTGCTGGAATACGGGGTTCAGGCCAAGAGGGCGGCCGAAACCGGCGGAGTCACCCCCGCCCTGGACGCGATCGTCGAGGCAAATACCTTGCTCAGCGGCCTGGGCTTCGAAAGCGGCGGCCTGGCCGGGGCCCACGCCATCCACAACGGCCTGACCCGGCTGCCCGCCTGTCACGACCGGCTGCACGGCGAAAAGGTGGCCTTCGGGACCCTGGTCCAGCTGGTGATGGAAGGCCGCCCCGATGCCCAGGTCCGCGAGGTGCTGGGGTTCTGCCGCTCGGTCGGCCTGCCGGTGTGTCTCGCCGATCTTGGCCTGGCGCGAGCCAGCCGCGCCGACATCCGCGCGGTGGCCGAAGCCGCCACCGCGCCGGGCGAGTCGATCCATGCCGCCTGGTTCACGGTCACGCCCGAGCGGGTGGAGGCGGCGGTCTGGGCCGCCGATGCCCTGGCCCGGGGAACGGCCTGAACGGATCGGGTCAAAGGCCCATCCCGCTCCCGGGGCGGGCGTGCGATCGTGTTCCCATCGGGAAAAGGGCAAACGGCGGGAACCCTCCGCCGTTTGCCGTCCCGGTGCCTTGGGAACCCAGGGTCAAGTCAGCCTCGGGACCGGAACACCTTGTATCAATGACAATCTGAAGAATCAACCCCCGGTGCGCCGCCTTCCCTTTGACGGCGAGTCTCTGTTGAGGGGCGGGCAATTCTCGTTTTGATGGAAAAACAGGCAAGAGGGGGCAGGGCGGGGGCGCCGGGCTTGGGGAAAAAGGGCGCCGGAAGCCAGGGAAAAGCAAAAAACAAAAGTGCATTTCCTGGGCGACCGGCAAGCAAAGGTGGATTGTGTCCCAATTGCAAATTGATCCACCTCGCATTGAGTGTTTGAAAGGCGTTTTTAACACGGTGAAGGGTTGACGGTCGGTCTGGTTTTGGAAATAGTCTTATTTCATGAAGACGAGGGGTGTTCTCCGAAATCCCGAAGGGCCCTTGTCCCTCACGAAGGGGCGTGTCGGCCTGGGGGCCTGAACTCTATACCCGTGGCAAGAGCGGCTTGATTCATGGCTTTTTAATCAAAATCAAGGGATGCGCGCGCCACGCATGAAGGGTGGAGGGCGCGATCCGGGAAGGGGCTGGAAGGATGGGGAAGAAAAAGGTTCTGACCGTCTTGTCCGAACATGGCTACTGGGGGGAGGAACTCCTGGGGCCCCTGGAATGCCTGGAGGCCGCCGGCCACGAGCTGGAGATGATGACGCCCAAGGGCAGGCGCCCCCGGGCCTTGCCGGTGAGCATGGATCCCGGCTTCGTCGATCCCCCGCTGGGCATGCCGGTCACCTCGGCGGAAACCGCCACCAAGGTCCGCGCCCTGGACGAGTCCAGCCGCCTGGCCTCCTGCCGGAACCTCTCCGCCTGGTTCCCCGAGCGCCCCTATTTCAGCGCGCCTCACTTTTTGCGCGCCCTGGAAGCCTACAACGAAAACCTGGCCCAGGCCCGCCGCGATCTGGAGGCCTTCGACGCCTTGCTGCTGGTGGGTGGCAGTGGCCCGATCGTCGACATGGTCAACAATCAGCGCCTGCACGATGTCATCCTGGCCTTTTATCAGGCCGACAAGCCGATTTGCGCCATTTGCTACGGCGTGGCCTGTCTCGCGTTCGCCCGCGACCTCAACGAACGCAAAAGCATCCTGTGGGGCCGCCATGTCACCGGCCACACGGTGGAATACGACTATCACGACGGCACCGGGTTCCTGGGCTCGGACCTGAACATGGGCCCGCCCCCCTATACCCTGGAATACATCTTGCGCGACACCGTGGGCCCCGAGGGGGCCTATCATGGCAACTTCGGCAAGAAAACATCGGTGATCGTGGACTACCCGTTCATCACCGCCCGATCCAATCAGTGTTCCTATGAAGCCGGGGCCGCCCTGGTGGCCGTGCTGGACAAGGGGTTGCGCCGCAAGGGGTGGTAACCCCGAGAAGCCAGCCCCCCCACTGCTTGGCATGCCCGGGTCGCGTCGCTTGTCCGTTCCCCCCAACGTCGACAAGGAACCCAAGATGTCCCCAACCCCTTCCGTTTCCCTGGCCCTGGCCGCCGCGCGCGAGGGAGACGTGCCCTCCCTTCAGGCATGGTGCGCCGGGGGGGGCGATCCCAACGCCTTTGACGGCGAGGGCTGGACGCCCCTGTTGTGGGCCGCCGCCCGGGGCCAGCCCGCAACCACCCGTTTCCTGCTCGATCAGGGGGCCGATGCCGGCCTCGCCCATGCCCGATCGGGGGCGCTGCCCTTGCACCTGGCCGGGCAGTCGGGCAGCGTCGAGTGCGCCCGGATGCTGCTGGCGGCACGGCCCGACCTGATCGACGCCGTGTACAGGATCAATGCCCACACGATTTTGCTGCAAGCCGTGTTTTACGGGCACCTGGATCTGGCCCGCTACGTGCTGGAACAAGGGGCCAGCACCGCCTTGACCACCGCGCGCGGCCTGGGGCCCCTGGAACTGGCGGCCCAGTTCCAAAACGAGGCCATGGTGGCCGTGATCCGGCCCTACGATAGCCCGGCCGAGGCCAAGGCCGCCGCCTACCGGGCCTACCTGGACCAGATCCGCGTGCCCGTGGCCCCGGGCGAGGAACCGCTTCAGGCCCTGGCCGACCAGATGGTCGGCGCCATCGAAGGGGGCCTGAAGGCCGCCGCCACCGACCCGGGCGCCGTGGACGCCACCTTGGCCACGCTGCGCCGGCTGATCGAAACCGAGGGGGCGCCGGTCAACCGCCTGGGGGGTGCCCTGGGCCAGCCGCCGCTGGTGGTGGCCGTGACCGGTCCCAACGGCTTCCCCGCCAACCCCAATCTGGCCCGGCTGCGCCTCGCGGTGGCCGAACTGCTCTTGGATCACGGCGCCGACCCCACCGTGCACGAAAACCATCCCATGGGGGCGCAGACCGTGATCCGCGCCGCCGTGTTCAACCACCTGGATATCCTGAAGATCTGCGCCCGCGCGGTCAGCCCCCAGGCCTACACCGACGCCATCAACGAAATTCCCCTGGTCAATGGCCTGACCGCCATGCACGACACGGTGTTGCGGGCCACCATGGCCGCGCCCGACCGGGTGGACGGCTACCTCGATCAGGTCCGTTGGTTCGTGTCCCACGGCGGGCGGGTGGATATCGAGGATTTCGCCGGCCTGACCCAGCGCGCCGTGGCCGAACAAGCCGCCGATCCCGACCGGCGGGCCCGCCTGCTGGAAGCCATGGGCGAGTGACGCGCCCCGTTCCTTCTTCCTCAAACGGAGTTTGGTTATGGACGCCAACGGCCTTCGTCCCGTCAACCGCCTGAAGCGCAAGCTCGCCGCCGGCGAGGTCTGCCTGGGCGCGACCTTGACCATGAACAGCCCGGTCACCGCCGAGCTGTTTTCCCGCCTGGGCTTCGACTGGCTGTGGCTGGAAATGGAACACACCACCATGGCCGACACCGACGTGTTGACCATGCTGCAAGCCACCAACGGCTCGGAAACCAGCACGGTGGTGCGGGTGCCCTGGAACGACAAGACCATGATCAAGCGGGTGCTCGACACCGGGCCCGACGGAATCTTGATCCCGCTCGTCAACTCGGCCGAGGAAGCCAGGGTGGCCGTGCGCGCCATCAAGTATCCGCCGGTGGGCGAACGGGGCGCCGGCCTGGCCCGCGCCCAGTGCTATGGCCTGCGCATGGGCGAATACCTGCAAAGCGCCAACGAGGAGGTCATGACCATTGTCATGATCGAGCACATCGACGCCGTGAACAACATCGAGTCCATTCTGGCCGTCCCGGGCATCGATTCCGTGATGGTGGGGGCGCTCGACCTGTCGGGCAGCATGGGTATCCTGGGCCAGACCGGGGATCCGCGCGTCGAGGAGGCCATTACCCGCGTGCTCAAGGCCGCCCAGGCCGCCGGCAAGCCCTGCGGCATCATCACCACCAGCGCCGAACAGGCCAACCGCCGCATCAAGGAGGGCTTTACCCACCTGATCGTGGGCATCGACATTTTGTTCCTGCTGGGGGGCGCCAGCACCGTCTTGTCGCAGATCGAGCGCGCGCCAGCCTAGGGGCACCCGGGGGAGGGGGCCGGGCCCGCCGGTCCCCTTTTTCTTTTTGTCACGCCGCGTGTTTCCGATCCCGTTCACCGCCAGCAGGGGAGGGCCGGTCATGGCCGGGCGCAAGATCGCCATCTTGATCGAAAGCGACTTTTACGAGCATGAAATCTGGTACTACCACTACCGCTTCGCCGAGGAAGGCCTGGAAGCCTGCTTCGTCAGCCGGTTGTGGGGGCAGTCTTCCATCACGTTCAAGGGACACGAATACCACGCGCCGTTCGAGTGCCACCTGAGCTTCGAGGACATCGACGACGCGGCGCTTGACGATTACGCCGCCGTGATCGTGCCCTCGGGGATGGTGTCGGATCGCCTGCGCTACACCGAGGACCTGAACGCCCTGCCGCCGGCCTGCCGGTTCTTGCAGCGCGCGTTCGCCCGGCCCGGCCTGCTCAAGGGCATCATCTGCCATGGCCTGTGGCTGTGCGCGCCGGTGCCCGAGGTGCTCCGGGGGCGCCGCCTGACCTGCCACCCCAACCTGCTGGGCGACGCACGGGCCTATGGCGCCACCTTCGTGGACGAAGACGTGGTGGAAGATGCAGACTTGATCACCGGCCGCACCGGTAATCATGCCCACTTGTTCGCCCGCGCGCTGATCAAGCGGATCGCGGGCTGAAGGAAACACGGATGACCCCCGTTCTGGTTTTGTTTGTTCATCCGGCCTTGCGCCGGTCACGGGTTAATCGCACCTTGCGCGCCGCCCTGGCCGACCTGGACGGGGTACGGGTTCACGACCTGTACGAAACCTATCCTGATTTTTTCATCGACGCCGCCGCCGAACAGGCCTTGTTGTCGGACTGCGGGGCCTTGGTGGTGCAGCATCCGATCTACTGGTACTCGGGCCCGGCCCTGCTCAAGGAGTGGTTCGATCTGGTCTTGGAACGGGGGTTCGCCTATGGCCCCGGCGGGCGCGCCCTGGCCGGCAAGCCGTGGTTGAGCGCGGTCAGCGCCGGCGGCGGCGCCGACAGCTACCAGCCCGAGGGGCTCAACCATTTCACCATGGATGAAATCCTGCGGCCGTTCCAGGCCACCGCCGCCTTGTGCGGCATGCCCTGGCAAGCGCCCTTCGTGACCCACGACGCCGTGGGCCTGGGCGCCCCCGCCTTGCAGCAGGCGGCCCAGGCCTACCGTCGGCGCGTGGAAGCCCTGCGCGGGCAGGTCGGGGGAGAATGACCATGCCGCTGGCCGATGCCGTGATCTACCTTGCCGCCGCCGTGCTGTCGGTGCCCATCGCCCGGCAACTGGGCCTGGGCTCGGTCCTGGGCTACCTGATCGCCGGGGTGGTCATTGGGCCCGGGGTGCTGGGGCTGGTGGGCGAAGCCCAGTCCGTGCGTCATGTCGCCGAGTTTGGCGTGGTCATGATGCTGTTCCTGGTCGGCCTGGAACTGCGCCCGGCCCGCCTGTGGAGCCTGAAGGGCACCGTGTTCGGCCTGGGTGGTGCCCAGGTCCTGGGCTGCGCCGCCGCCCTCGGGCTGGGGTTGCTGGCCTGGGGGGTGCCGTGGCCGGCCGCCGTGTTCGGAGGGCTGGCGGGCGCCATGTCGTCAACCGCCATCGTGTTGCAGGCCCTGGCCGAAAAGGGGCTGCTGCGCACGCGCGCGGGCGAGGTCAGTTTTTCGGTTTTGTTGTTCCAGGATCTGGCGGTGATCCCGATCATGGCGCTTTTGCCCCTGCTGGCGGGGGGCGCGGGCGCCGAGGCGTCCGCCCATCCCAGTGCCCTGGCCGGGCTGCCCGGGTGGGTCCAGGCCCTGGCCACGCTGGCCGCCGTGGCGGCGATCGGGATCGGCGGGCGTTTGTTGACCCGTCCGGCCTTCCGCTTCATCGCCCGCACCCGGCTGCGCGAGATTTTCACCGCCTTTGCCCTGCTTCTGGTGCTCGCCACCGCCCTTTTGATGTCGGCGGTGGGGTTGTCGGCGGCCTTGGGCACCTTCCTGGCCGGCGTGGTGCTGGCCGACAGCGAGTTCCGCCACGAGCTTGAAAGCGACATCGAGCCCTTCAAGGGCCTGCTGCTGGGGCTGTTCTTCCTGTCGGTGGGCGCGGGCATCGACTTGCACCTGCTGACCGACCAGGTGGCCACGGTCGCGGCCCTGGTCGGCGCGATCGTGGGGATCAAGATCGTGGTCCTGGGCGCGGTGCTGCGCGCCATGCGCCTGACCGGGCGCGACGCCCTGCTGAGCGCGCTTGCCTTGTCGCAGGTGGGCGAGTTTGCCTTCGTCCTGATTGGCCTGGCCGGCCAGGCGGGCTTGTTCGATGCCCGGCTGGGCGGCCTGATGACCCTGGCCGTGGCCCTCTCGATGGTGACCACGCCCTTGCTGCTGCTGGCCTTCGATCACTTCGCCACCGACAAGGAGCAAGAGCGCCCCCAAGGCGAGCTGCCTTCGATCCCGGCCGGCGGGCGGGTGATCCTGGCCGGCTTTGGCCGGGTGGGGCAGATCGGCGGGCGCCTGCTCATGGCGCGCGGCGTCAACGTCACCGTTTTGGAACACGACGCCGACCAGCTGGAATCCCTGCGCCCGTTCGGCTTCTCCTTGCACTATGGCGATGCCCGGCGGGCCGACCTGCTGGCCAGCGCCGGCGCGGCCGAGGCCGATTTGCTGATGGTCGCCACCGACGACAAGGAAACCACCCTGACCATCGTGGAAACGGCGCGGCGCCATTTCCCGGGCCTCAAGATCGCGGCGCGGGCCTTCGACCGCGTCCACGCCTATGCCCTGGAGGATGCAGGGGCCAACTTGGTGGTGCGCGAAACCTTCGCCGGTGCCCTCGACCTGGGGGTGGGGGCCTTGCGCCTGCTGGGCGTGCCCGCCTACGAGGCCCGGCGCGCCGGCCACCTGTTCGCCCGCCACGACCAGGAAATCTACGATTCCTTGCGGACCATGACCGGCGATAGCGCGTCGTGGGGCCTAGCCTTCCGCGCCAAGCGCGAGCACCTGGAGCGCATCTTGAAGCAAGAAGCGGGCGAGCACGACACCTTGGGGGATGACGGCTGGGAGACCGCGACAGCGGCCCAGCCCTGCGTCCCTCCCGGAAAAGGGGGTGATGCATGAAACTCTCGCTTCTGGGCCTGATCGGCCTTGGCATCCTGGGCAGCGTCGTGCTGGCGGTGGGGCTGGTGATCGCGCTGACCACCTTGAAGGCCAACGACAACCTGCTGGCCCTGTCGGAAAGCCGCTGGGCCTTCGTGGCCCGGCAGGTGGAAGCCCAGATCCAGACCGGCTTCAGCCTGGGCCTGGACCTGGACAGCCAGACCAACATCGGCCAGGTGCTGAACACGGTGGCCGAACGCAATCAACGCCTGGAATCCATCGAGGTCTTCGACGAAACCGGCAAGGTCCTGTTCGCCGCCGGCCCCCACCCCGTCCGGCCGCGCGTTCCGGAAAGCGTGCGCGCGACGATCCTGGCCCAGCCGGCGGGAACGATCTGGAACGCGCGCGACCGCGATGGCCTGCACAGCGGCCTCGCCCTGGTCAACAGCTTTGGCCAGACCGACGGCGGCCTGGTGCTGGTCAGCTCGCGCGGGGCCCTGGACGCGATCGCGGGACGGATCTTCGCCGACATCCTGCGGGGGTGCCTGCCGATCGCGGCCGTGGCCGCCGCCATTGCATTGATGGCCGTGTGGGTGGTGTTCGCCGGCTCCCGGCACAGCTTCAACCGCGCCTGCGCCGGTCTGGAAGGCCTGGAGCAGCGCCAGACCCCGGCCTTCGATCCCGATCCCGACAGTCCCGTCGAACAGGCCGTCGGTGCGTTTCGCGATCACGTGGGCGTGGGATGGCAGGCCCTGGACGCGGCCCGCCAGCGCCTGGACGACCTGGAAAAGTAGGCCCGAACCGTGGCAGGCAAGGAAGGAGAGCGGGGGATGGGCGAAAGAGCCAGAAATCCGGTGTTGCGCCTGTTTGCGTTCACCACGCTTTTGTTGACACTCACCATGGGGCTGGCCGGATTCTACGCTTTTGGCGTTTCCCAGCGCTATTTGTTGCCGGAACTCGACTTGAAGGCCCGCACCGTGGGCGTGGCCATCGCCGACAAGGTCGCCCTGGCCCAGGCCCAGGCCATTCCGTTCGACCGCTTCGTGGGCATGGACGAGTACCTGGACTCGGTGCGCCAGGCCCAGCCCGACATCGACTACCTGGGCATCACCGACACACGCGGCGTCTTGCTCTATCACGCCGGCCTTGATCAAGACGACCTGCGCACGCTGTTCGGCGAGGAGAACGCCCGGGGAGCCCCGGCCTGGGAGGACGACGACCCCGACGACGAAGGGGGCTGGGCCCTGTGGCTCAGCCAGGCCAGCCTTGCCCTGTCCGGGCCGCCCGTGCGCGAAACCCCGCCCCGGGGCGGCTATTACGATACCCAGGTGCCCCTGGTCAGCCAGGGCCAGATGGTGGGCACGCTGCACATCGGGGTCTCGGTCGGGTTCTACAAGGAAGAAATCGCCCGCCAGGCCACCGACATGATCATTGCCGTGGTCATTGCCCTGCTGATCACCTTTGAACTGCTGCTGGCCACCACCACGCTGGCCTTGAGCGGGCCCCTGGATACCCTGGTTTCCACCTTGCGCCTGTCGACCCAGGGCGTCTTTTCGCGCCCGCTGGCGGGATCGGCGCGCGAGATCGACCGGCTGGCCCATCGGGCCGGGGTGGTGGTCGATGCCCTGCTTGACGCCCTGGCCACCCTGAAGGCGCGGCTGATCGCCTTGCAGGAGCGCCATCCGGAACGCCAGGCCCGGTTGCTGGCCATCGATCAGGGGCTGGACGAGGCCGTGCGCCCCGTCGACCCCGACAAGCGCCCCGTTGATCTGGCCTCGGTGTTCATTGGCGCGCGCCTGGGCGCCTTTCTCTTCGTGCTGGCCGAGGAAATCACCCGGCCCTTCATGCCCGTGTTCATCCGAGGAGTGGCCGAGAGCAGCGGCTGGGGGCAATCCGACCTGATCATGGGCCTGCCCATGTCGATGTTTCTGCTGGTCGTGGCCCTGTCGATGCCGGGCGTCGCCAGCGCGTCCGAACGCCTTGGCCGGCGGCGGACCTTCATCGCGGGCGCCGTGCTCTCCAGCGTGGGGCTGGTGGGGGCGGCGCTGGGCGGCGGCTTCGTGGCCCTGTTGCTGTGGCGGGCCCTGTCCGGGCTTGGCTACGCCATGACCTTCGTGGCCTGCCAGGGCCATGTCCTGGATCACGCCGACCCCCAGCAGCGGGCGCGGGGGGTGGCCCTGTTCGTGGGGGGGATCACGGCGGCCGACATCTGCGGGCCCGCCATCGGCGGCATGCTGGCCACCCGCCTGGGCTTCGAGGCGGTGCTGGGCATCGGCGGCGCCCTGGCCGCCGGGGCCGCCTTGCTGGGGGTGTGGGCCCTGCGCGGGCAAGGGGCCTTGCGTCCCGCGCCCAAGGCGCCCCGGGGGACCATGTTCAAGCTGCTGGGCAACGGGCGCTTCGTTGTCTTGCTGCTGTGCACGGCGGTGCCGGCCAAGCTGCTGCTGTCGGGCGCGTTGTTCTTCCTGGTGCCGCTGATCGCCACCCAGGAAGGCGCGAGCGCGGGCGAGGTGGGCCGGCTGGTCATGGTCTATGGCCTTGCCAGTTTCCTTCTTGCCACCCCCTTTGCCCGCCAGGCCGACCGCTGGGGCCTGCATGGCCTGGCGGTGGGCGTGGGCGCCCTGATCGCCGGGCTGGGCCTGATCCCCATGGTGTTCGATGCCGGCATGCCCGGGGTCATCCTGGCCGTGGTCGGGCTGGGCGTGGGGCAGGCGCTTTCGATCTCGCCCCAGCTGGCCCTGGTCATGCGGGTGTGCGAAGACGAGGTCACCCGGTATGGGCAAGCGCCGGTGGTGGGTCTTTACCGGCTGGCCGAGCGCCTGGGCGGCGCCCTGGGGCCGGTCGGCGCATCCGCCCTGGCCGCGGTCCTGGGCTATGGCGGCGCCATGGCGACCCTGGGCGCCGGCGCGGTCGTGGCGGCGGTGGTCTTTTGCGTGGTCTTTCTGATCCTGGGCGCCCGGCCCCATCCCGACGACCAGATCGACGACGAAGAGCCCCTTATTCGCCCGGAGGCGTCGTCATGAGCCGGAAAATTCTGCATGGCGTGATCGGAGTCCTGGCCCTGCTGGGGGGAATGCTCGGGCTGGCGCTGGCGGACGCGCGCGGGGCCCGGGCGGCCGAGGGCGCCCCTTACCGTATCTTCATGATCCTGTTTCGCGGGGAAACCGAGGCTGAACGGGGGTTTCGCGATTATCTGGCCGATCACGCCATGCCGGCCGTGATCACGGTGCGCGATCTCGACCACGATCTTTCCCGGCTGCCCGCAGTGATCGCCGAGGCCAAGGCCTTGAAACCCGACCTGATCTACACCTGGGGCACCGGCATCGCCCAAGGCGTGATCGGCGCCTATGACCAGACCGACACCAGCGCCACCATTGGCGATATTCCCGTGCTGTTCGACATGGTGACCTCGCCGGTGGACGCGCGGCTGGTGCGCGAGATGGGACCCTCGGGGCGCAACATCACCGGGGTGTCGCATATCCCGCCGCTGGAAAGCCAGATCCGCGCCATGCAGGTGTATCGCACCTTGACGCGGCTGGGGATTATCTACAATCCAATCGAGCAAAACTCGGCCAGCATGGTCACGAAACTGCGCACCCTGTGCGACGCCCAGGGGATCGACCTGGTCGCCGAGCCGGTGCCCCTGGATGCCACCGGCCATCCGAGGGCCGATGTCCTGCCCGATCTGGTCGCCAAGGTCGCGGCCCGCGAGCCCCAGTTCCTCTACATCGGCCCCGATACCTTCATCGGGGAGAACCGCGACGTCCTGACCCGGGAGGCCATGCGCCACCAGATCCCGGTGTTTACCGGCACCGAGCTGGAAATCCGGGAGTCCAACGCGATGGTCGGGCTGGTCGCGACCTACTATGCCCTGGGCAAGCTCGCGGGCTACAAGGCCGAGCAGATCCTGGTGGACAAGGTTCCGGTGGGCACCATCCCGGTCGAAACCCTGAAGCGCTTCAGCTACATCGTGAAAATGAGCGTCGCGCGGCAGTTGGAACTGTATCCGCCCATGGCGCTGCTCGACTACGCGGAGCTGATCCCATGAGCGGGGCGGGGACCGGGGGGGCGTGTGCGGTCCGCGAGGGCGAGGCCGGCCCGTGGCGCGAACGGGTGGGGGCCGCCTGGCTGGACGGGCGCGTGCTGGGCCCGGGCGACCTGGGGCGGGTGATCGCCTTGCACCACGCGGTGCTGGCCGGGCTGCCGCCGGGGGTGCTCAATCCCGAAACCGACACCTTTTTCGCCGACCATCTGGGGGAGGCGGGCAGGATCCTGGGGTTGTTCGACGCCGGGGGCGCCCTGGTCGCCTATGGCGTTCTCGGGCTGCCGGCCGCCGGCAGTCCCTACAATTTCGGCCGCGATCTGGGCCTGGCCCCGCAATGGCTGGGCACCGTTGCCCACCTGGATGGCGCGACGGTGGCCGAGCCGTGGCGGGGCGCGGGGATTCACCGGATCTTGAGCCAGCACCGCCTTGCCCTGGCCCGCGCGGCGAAGCGCCGCCACGTTCTGGCCACCGTCGCCCCCCTGAACGTGCCCAGCTTGCGAACCGTGCTGGCGGCCGGGCTTCGCGCGCGGGCCCTGAAGCCCATGTTCGCCGGCCGGTTGCCGCGTTTTCTCCTGTGCCGGGACCTCAAGGGCGATCCGGAGCTCGACCCGGCCACCGGGATCGCCGTGCCGCTCGCCGCCGCCGATCGACTGGGGCACGCGCTGGCGCAAGGGCGCCAGGGTTACGCCCTGACCCAGGGACCGGAAGGCCCGGCCCTGCGCCTCGCCTTTCCCGGGGGGGACCTCACGCCATGATGCTGCGCACCCGCCTGACCTTGGGGGTTTCCCTGTGCTTCATCGCCGTGACCGCGATCGTGGTGCTGGAAGGCCGCCTGCGCCTCGCCGAGGCCGAACGCCGCTTTGAACAGGCCGAAATCGCCGGCCATCGCAACGCCTGGACCGGCGCCTTCAATGCCGAGATGCGCGGCCTGAAGGACGAAATTGCCGCGCTGCCCAACAACGATCTGGTGGTTCGGGCCCTGGCCGAGCCGGCGTCGGGCGCCCTTCCTGCTCCCGGTTCCAGCCCCTCTTCCGTGTCGTCCGATCCCTTTTTCGCCGATCTTCTGGCGCGGGTGCGCGCGCGCCTGCCCGGCGCGGACCTGGAGGTCGTCCGCGCCGACGGCACGGTGGTGAGCGCGTCGCACCCGGGGCCGGCGCGCTTCCTGACCGGGGCGCGTCTCGCGGGACTGCTGGGCGCGACCCGGGGCATGCAAGGACTGGTGGCCGTCCCCGATCCCCAGGCCGGCCATCCGCCCCGGGTGCTGATCGCCGTGGGCGCGCCCGTTTTCACCCGCTTTGGCGCGGCCGGGGCGGTGGCGTTGCTGGTTGATGCCAGCGCGCTGTTGCCCGAGCTGGAGGCCACCACCGGCACCCCGGTATTCCTGCTGGCCCCCGACGGCCGCACCGTGGTGGCCGAGGGCGCCCCCCAGTGGCCGGGCAACCCGCTTGTGGCCCAGAACGCGCCCGCCAACGGCAGGCTGGTCCGGGTGTCGGTGGACGGCCGGGTGATCGAAAGCACCCTGCTGCCCTTGCAGGGCATGGAGGGCGATCGGGCCGCCGTGTTCGCGGTGTCGCGCGACATCACCGGACCGTGGCGCCAGGCCCTGCTGCTGTCGACCTTGAGCTATGGCGTGGTCGGGACCGAGCTGGCCTTGTTCCTGGCCGCCTTGCACTGGTATTTGCGCATTTCGTTTCGTCCTCTCAATGCCGCCATTCGCGTGCTCAATGCCCTGTCGCGGGGCGATACCTCGGTGGCGGGGCCGTCCACGACCGGGCGCGATGAAATCGGGCGCCTGGCCCGCACCATGGAAAACTTCCGGCGCGATCAGAAGCTGCTGGCCGAAACCTCGGCGGCCAAGGAACGCATCGAAAGCGAGCTGTCGGTGGCGCGCGATATCCAAAGCCATATCGTACCCACCGATTTCGCCTTTCCCGATCACCCCGAATTCGAGTTGCACGCGGTCATGGAGCCGGCCAAGGCGGTGGGGGGCGATCTCTACGACTTCTTCATGCTGGACGATCGCCGCTTGTTCTTCCTGATCGGCGACGTGTCCGACAAGGGGGTGCCGGCGGCCCTGTTCATGGCCATTGCCAAGGCCTTGTTCAAAAACGTGGCGCTCGCCACCGATCTGCCGCTCGACCAGATCATGGCCCGGGTCAACCGCCAGTTGACGACCGACAACCCGTCCGAAATGTTTGTCACCGTGTTTGCCTGTGTCCTGGATCTGGAAACCGGGGTCGTGACCTACTGCGACGGGGGGCATGAGCTGCCCGGGCGCCTGACCCCCGATGGCAAGGCCGAGATTCTCAAGAAGGAAGGCGGTCTCGCCCTGGGCTTCATCGCCGAGTACGCCTACCAGACGGCGCGGATCGATCTGCAACCCGGCGATGCCGTGCTGCTGTACACCGATGGCGTCAACGAGGCGATGAACCCCACCCACGAGATGTTCAAGGTGGAGCGCATCACCACCACCTTGCAAGGCGACCTGGCCGCGCGAGGGTCCCCGGCGGACGTGACCCGGACCTTGCTGGGCGCCGTGCACGGCTTTGCCAACGGGGCCGCGCAAAGCGATGACATCACCATCTTGATGGTGCGCTGGAAGGGACCGCGTTCGGCCTTCGTGCCCGCCCCGGGGGAGGTGGCGTGATGGAGGGTGTCTCCGACGACGCCGGTTTCGCGTCTCCGGTCGCGGCCTCCAGCGCCTGGGAATCCTCGGCCCGCAGCTATGCCGGACGCTTTCCCCGGGTGTTCGTGGCCGCGCAAGGGCCGTGGCTGATCGACCAGGACGGACGCCGTTTCCTGGATTTCCTGGGGGGGGCCGGCGTCTTGCTGCTGGGCCACAACCACCCCGACGTGCAAGCCGCCCTGGCGGCCCAGGCCCGGCCGGTGGGCAACAGCCTGGATCTGCTGACCGATGCCAAGCTCTCGTTCGTCGAGACCTTGCACGGCGTCTTGCCCGGGGACCTGGCCCGAACCCACAAGATCCATTTCTGTGGCCCCACCGGCTCCGACGCGGTGGAAGCGGCGCTCAAGCTGGCGGCGCGGGCCACCGGGCGGCGGGGGGTGATCGCCTTTCACGGCGGCTATCATGGCATGGGCCAGGGCGCGCTCGCGGTGTCGTCGTCGCGGCGCCTGCGCGAGGCCGGGCTTTTGATGGCCGGGCAGGTCGCCTTTTGCCCCTATCCCTACCCCTTGCGCTTTCCCGAGCCCTTTCGTACCCCCGAGGCGGCGGCCGGGTTCTGCCTTGCCCAGTTGCGGCTGATGATCGAGGACGACCACGCCGGCCAGGAGCTGCCCGGACTGGTGCTTCTGGAAGCCGTGCAGGGCGAGGGGGGAACCATCGTGCCGCCGCCGGGCTTCCTGCGCGAGGTCGAGGCCTTGTGCCGGCGCCACGGGATCTTGCTGGGCCTGGATGAAATCCAGTCGGGCCTGGGGCGGGCCGGGCGCTGGTTCGCCTATGAGGATGATGGCATCCAGCCCGATCTGATCTGCGTGTCCAAGGGGATCGGCGGCGGCTATCCGCTGTCGCTCCTGTTGTTCGATCGCCGCTTGGATGTGTGGCGCCCGGGCGATCACATCGGCACGTTCCGGGGGCAGTCCATCGCCCTGGTGGCCGGCAAGGCAACCTTGGAAGTGATCGCCCGCGACGCCTTGCCCGACAACGCCGCCCGGGTGGGGGCGCGCCTGAAGGAAGACCTGGCCCGGCGAACGGCCGGCCATCCGAAAATTCGCGAGGTGCGCGGGCTGGGCCTGATGCTGGGGATCGAAACCGATTCCGGGGCCACCGCCGACGCGCTGCAAGCGGCGTTGTTCCAGGCCGGGGTGATCGTGGAAACCGGGGGGCGCGAGGGCGCCGTGCTGCGTTTGCTGCCGCCGCTTACCATCGGCGCGGCCGAGGTTGAAGCCTGCCTGGAGGCCTTCGCCGGTGCCTTGGAGTGTGTGTCATGACCGGGCTCACGGAATTTCCCGTCAGCACGGATGCCCGCCTGCTGGCCGGTCCCGGCTGGTCCCCCGACTGGCCCCGCCATCAGGTCGGGTGCGTCGGGCTGACGCCGGACGCCTGCGGGCAGGCCGCGCGGGTGATCCGGGCCTGCCCGGCCTACGCGCCCACGCCGCTCCGGGCCCTGCCGGCGCTGGCGCGGGCCCTGGGCGTGGCGCGGGTCGATGTGAAGGACGAGGGCAAACGCCTGGGTGTCGGCAGTTTCAAGGCCCTGGGGGCGCCCTATGCCCTGGCCCTCGCCCTGGCCGACCGCCTGGGGGTCACGCCCGAGGCCCTGCTGGCCGGGAAGGAGCGTGCCTCGTGCGCCTCGTTCACCGCCGCCGCCGCCACCGATGGCAACCACGGCCGCGCCGTGGCCTGGGGGGCGCGCCAGATCGGATGCAAGGCCGAGATCTTCGTGCCCGCCGCCATCAGCCTGGGCCGGGTGCGGGCCCTGGAGGCCCTGGGGGCGCAAGTGGTGCGGGGCAGGGGATCCTATGACCAGGCGGTGGCGGATTGCGCCTGGCAATGCATGGAACAGGGCTGGCTGGAAATCACCGATACCCTGAGCCCCGGGCGCGTGGACCCCTGCATTGAGGTAACCGTGGGGCGGATCATGGCCGGCTACAGCCTGATCGCGGACGAGGTGCTGGCGGATCTGCCCCAGCCCCCCACCCACGTCCTGGCTCAAGGGGGCGTGGGCGGGCTCGCCGCCGCCCTGATCACCCGCCTGGGGCAGCGTCTGGGCCTGGACGCGCCCCGGCTGATCGTCGTGGAGCCCGAACGCGCCGCGTGCCTGTACGCCAGCGCCGTCGCCGGACATCCCGCCCCGGCCGACGGGGACCTGGAAACACTGATCGCCGGCCTGGCCTGTGGCGAGGTTTCCGTGCCGGCCTGGGAAATCCTGCGCACGGCCGCGTGCGCCTTCGTGCGCCTTCCCGACGCGGCCGCCATCGAGGCCATGCGCCGCCTGGCCCGGCCCCTGGCCGGCGACCCGGCCATGGTGGCGGGCGAAACCGGGGCGGCGGGGATGGCCGGCCTGCTGGCCGTGGCCACCAACCCCGCCGCGCGGACCGTGCTGGCACTAGACGAGTCCAGCCGCGTGCTGGTGGTCGCGACCGAGGAAGCGAGTGATCCGGATCTTTATACGATTTTGACGGGCATTCCCCTTCCCCTCAAAAAAGAAGAGGTGTAATCAGGAAAAACAGCAAAAATATTAAGCGTATTGCGACCGTCACTCCATTGTATGGAGGGAGGTGTGTTTTTATGTTGTCGCGATGCACGTAATGGGTATTACTTTATTTTTCATTGACCGCTAGGGGAGCTGTCTTTATCTTTTCAATGGAATTGTGGGTGGGAGTTGGGCGTTGCCCGACGTCTCGCATGATCGATACGGAGAATGATCGCCATGGGCCTGGATTTCACGTTTTCCGATACGATCGCCGGCTATGTCACCAATTACGATCGGGATGAACGCCGGTTCGGGCTGCGCACGTCGGACGGCCGGCTGTTCACCGTTCATCTGACGCCGACGACCTATGCCCGCTTCACCTTCAACCTGGAAGAAGACTACCGCGACGCCACGGGCGCGCTGGACCGCCTGCTGGCCTTGCACCGGCAGATGGTTTACGTTTACGGCACCTTCTACCCGACCGAGGACGAGGAGGTGATTTTTGAAGCGCAGTGGATGGTTTTCCCCGGCGATGGCCCGGGCCGCGTGCGCCACGAGGAACCGGACTGGTGGATTCACCAGATCGAGTCCATCGCCCATTCCTATCTGAAGTGGCAGTTCGGCTGGCCCAACCAGCCGATCGATTTCACCAATTACCGCACCATCTTGCACCTGGCCGGCACCAAGAAGGGCGACTTCCTGCAAGAAACCGATACCATTTCCCGCCTGGTGTATGGCTTTGCCTCGGCCTACATGCTGACCGGCAAGGACGAGTTCCTGGAAGGGGCCGAGCGGGGCACCGAATACCTGCGCGAGCACATGCGCTTCTTCGATCAGGATGAAAATCTGATCTACTGGTACCATGGCATCAAGGTGGAAGGGGCCCGCGAAACCAAGCTGCTCAGTTCGCAATTCGGCGACGACTACGACGCCATTCCGATGTACGAGCAGATCTACGCCCTGGCCGGCCCCACCCAGACCTACCGCCTGACCGGCGACCCGCGCATCCGCTTCGACATCGATCACACCATTGATCTGTTCGAAAAGTACTACAAGGATCACTCCGAGCACGGCGGCTACTTCTCGCACATCGACCCCGTGACCCTGGATCCCCGCGCCGAGTCGCTGGCCCATAACAAGGCACGCAAGAACTGGAACTCGGTGGGCGACCACGCCCCGGCCTATCTGATCAACCTGTGGCTGGCCACCGGCGAGCAGGCCCACGCCGATTTCCTGGAATACACCTTCGACACCATCACCCGGCGCTTCCCGGACTACGAGAACAGCCCCTTCGTGCAGGAACGCTTCTTCGAGGACTGGAGCCATGATCAGTCCTGGGGCTGGCAGCAGAACCGGGCGGTCGTGGGCCATAACCTGAAGATCGCCTGGAACCTGATGCGGATGCATTCGCTGAAGCCCAAGCAGGAATACGTGGACTTCGCGCGCAAGATCGCCGAGGTCATGCCCGAAGCCGGCTCCGACCAGCAGCGCGGCGGCTGGTACGACGTGGTCGAGCGGGTCCAGAAGCCGGGCGGGCGCCATCACCGCTTCGTATGGCACGACCGCAAGGCGTGGTGGCAGCAAGAACAGGCCATCTTGTGCTATCTGATCATGCACGGCGTGCTGCGCGACGATGAATACCTGCGCCATTCGCGCGAGGCGGCGGCGTATTACAACGCGTTCTTCCTCGATCACGACGACGGCGCCGTTTACTTCAACACCTTGTGCAATGGCCTGCCGTACCTGCTGGGCAACGAGCGCTTCAAGGGCAGCCACTCCATGAGCGGCTATCACTCGACCGAGCTGTGCTTGCTGTCGGCGACCTACATCAACCTTCTGATCGCCCGCGAACCGCTGTGGCTGCACTTCAAGCCCCAGCCCGGCGCCTTTGGCGGCACCTTGCGCGTCGCCCCCGACATCCTGCCGCCCGGCTCGATCACCATCACCGAATGCCTGATCGACGACGCGCCCTACACGGCCTTCGATCCCAAGGCCCTGACCGTGACCTTGCCCAAGACCGACCACCCGGTGCGGGTCAAGGTCAAGGTCAGCCCGGTGAGCTGGCTGGGCTGATCGGAAATCCGCTGGACTGAAGGAGTGGGGAGCATGGCCATCAACGTGAGCGAATGCCAGGCCGTGAAGGTCATCGCGGTGGACGGCAGCATCGACGGCAAGACGGCCCCCGAGGTGCAAGGGGAAATCCTGCCGGCCGTCGCGGGCATCGACCGGGTGATCTTGGACCTGAGCCAGGTTGATTACATGTCGAGCGCCGGCTTGCGCATGCTCCTTACCTTGTATCGCCAGTTCCAGGCCCGCAAGGGACGGATCGCGCTGGTGGGCGTGAGCGAGGAAATCCAGGACGTGATGAGCCACACCGGGTTCATCGGCTTTTTCGCCCTGGCCGACACCTTGGAAGAAGCGGTGGCCTTGCTGGAGGGCACGTCATGATCGAAGGCACGGACCGCATCGACTATTATCCGACCCACGAACTGGGAGGATACCGCGCCCGCGCCGGACGGCCCATTCCCTTCGGGGCCACCTTGGTCCCGGGCGGGGTCAACTTCTCGATCTACTCGACCCACGCCACCGCCTGCACCCTGGTTCTGTTTGAAAAGCGCGCCTCGGAGCCGATGGCGGAAATTCCCATTCCGTCCGCCTTTCGCATGGGCAACACGTGGTCGATCATGGTTTTCGGCCTTGAGTACGAGGAAATCGAATACGGCTATCGCTTCGAAGGCCCCTGGGACCCCGAGGCCGGACAGCGCTTCGACCCCCGGGTCATCGTCTGCGACCCGTATGCCAAGGTGATCGGCGGACGCGATACCTGGATGGGCGATCCGGAATGGGACCGGCCCTATCCCCACCGCTCGCGCCTGGCGTTCGAGGATTTCGACTGGGAGGACGACAAGCCCCTGGAGATCCCGACCGAGGATCTGGTGATCTACGAAACCCATGTGCGCAGTTTCACCCGCCATCCGTCATCGGGGGTCAAGGCGCCCGGGACCTTCGCGGGTCTGCGCGAAAAGATCCCCTATCTGCTCGACCTCGGAATCAACTGCGTTGAACTGATGCCTATTTTCGAGTTCGACGAGTGGGAAAACAGCCGGCGCAATCCGGAAACCGGCGAAACCCTGGTCAATTACTGGGGATATTCCACCTTGGGATTTTTCGCGCCCAAGGCGGGGTTCGCCGCCACCGGCAAGTACGGCATGCAGGTGGACGAGGTCAAGGCCCTGGTCAAGGACCTGCACCGCCACGGCATCGAGGTGATGCTGGACGTGGTGTTCAACCACACCGCCGAGGGCGACCATCGCGGCCCCACCATTTCCTTCCGGGGCATCGACAACAAAACCTATTACATGCTGACCCCGGAGGGCTGGTACTACAACTTCTCGGGGACCGGCAATACGCTGAACTGCAATCACCCCGTGGTTCGGGGCATGGTGATCGACTGCCTGCGCTACTGGGCCTCGGAATACCACATCGACGGTTTCCGCTTCGATCTGGCGGCCATCCTGGGGCGCGACCAGAACGGGGCGCCGCTGGCCAATCCGCCCCTGATCGAAAGCCTGGCCCATGATCCCATCCTGGCCCGCTGCAAGCTGGTGGCCGAGGCCTGGGACGCGGGCGGGCTCTATCAGGTGGGGTCGTTCCCCAACTATGGCCGCTGGGCCGAGTGGAACGGCAAGTACCGCGACGATCTGCGCAAATTCCTGGTCGGCGCCGAAGGCGGCGTGGGCGCGCTGGCGCAGCGTCTCCAGGGGTCGCCGGATCTTTACTGGTACCGGGGCGCCTCGGCCAGCGTGAACTTCGTCACCTGTCACGACGGCTTTACCTTGTGCGATCTGGTCTCGTACAACGGAAAGCACAACGAGAGCAACGGCGAGAACAACAACGACGGCGCCAACGACAACAACAGCTGGAACTGTGGCGCCGAGGGCCCGACCAATAACGAGGAAGTCAACGCCCTGCGCTCGCGCCAGATGCGCAACGCCCTGGCCTTGCTCCTGTTCAGCCAGGGTGTCCCCATGCTGCTGGCCGGCGACGAGGTGGCCCGCAGTCAGGGCGGCAACAACAACGCCTATTGCCATGACAGCGAGATCTCCTGGTTCGACTGGACCTTGGTGGATGCCAATGCCGGCCTGCTGGCCTTCACCAAACGCCTGATCGCCTTTCGCAAGGCGCATCCCGTGCTGCGGCGGAGCCATCACTTCGTGCACCGCGACGACGCCCAGGTCGGCCTGCCCGACATCAGCTTTCACGGCACCCAGGCCTGGCGGCCCGAATGGGCGGGCTGGAGCAAGGCGCTTGGGGTGATGCTGTGCGGGGCCTACGCGCCGGGTGGCGCCGACGACGATGTGTACCTCGCGACCAACACCTATTGGGAAGGGCTGTGGTTCGACCTGCCCCGGCCCCGCGCCGGGCGGCGCTGGCACGTGGTGGCCAACACCGGCATGGCCGCGCCCGAGGATGCCTTTGACCTGGGCCAGGAGCCGCTCCTGGAGGATCAGGACCGGGTGTTGCTGGGGCCGCGTTCGGTTCTCATCCTGGTGGCCCGCTGACGGGAAATCCGGTCCACGGAGAGGGGCACCCCTGAAGCCGTCTCCTGAAACCGCCCCCTGAAATCGCCTATAAAAAGGAAACAACCATGACCCTTGAAATTTCCGGTGGCGTCGAAAACGCCGTCGCGACCCTGGTTCTGAAGGGCGAGCTGGACGCCAGTTCCGCGCCGCTCTTCAAGACGGAGATCGAAGCCCTCGCCGCCCAGCACCCCACCCGTCTGGTGCTGGAGGTGGCCGACCTGACGTTCATGGCCTCGGCCGGGCTGCGGGTTTTGATTTTCGCCAAGCAGAAGCTGGGAACCGGGGTTGATATCTACGTGGTCGCGCCCCAGCCGGCGATCGTGGATACGCTGGAAAAAACCGGCTTCCATCACAGCGTGTACATCGTCGATCAGGCGCCGGCCTGAAGGCTTCTGGAAGGGGAGGGCGGTCTTGTGTCTGCAACCCGATTCCCCGCCGATCTGGCGGCGCTGGCTCCCTTGCGCGATCTGGTCAAGCAGCGTGCCGACGCCGCCGGTCTTTCGACCTCAAGGGGCTACCGCCTGATGCTGGCCGTCGACGAGGTGGCAACCAACATCGTCTTGCACGGCTACCAGGAGAACGGCCTGGAAGGGCATCTGGACGTCAGCGTGGAGGTGACCGAAGACAACGAACTGGTCGTGTGCCTGGAAGACGACGCCGTGGCGTTCGATCCCCGATCCCTGGAAGGGCCCGACGCCGAGGACCTTTCCATCCCCCTGGAGGAACGGGACGAAGGGGGCCTGGGGATCATGCTCGCCATGGACGGCGTGGACCGGTTCGACTACGAGCGCGTGGGCGAGCGCAACCGCAATACCTTCGCCGTGCGGCTGAAGGAATAACGCCGCTTTTCCGGCGGGTGGCGGAAGGGGGGCGCCGGCTTTCCCGGGCGCCCCCGGCGCGGGAAGGGAGGAGGGCTGGCGCGTGCGGGCGTGCGAAAAACCAGAAAAAACCGGGCATCACACCATGCCCACCCGCTCGGCCAGCCGCTGGAGGGCCTCTTCGCCCATCAGGTCGCCGCTTTCGTCGCGGTAGCTGATCGTGCCGGGCCAGGCCTGCCCCTGCCAGCGCCGTTCCAGCGCCTCGCGCTCGGGCTTGTGGTGGAACTCGGCCAGGAAGGCATTGATGGCCTTCAAAAGCGGATAGCTGGCCGCGTCGGCGCACACGCCCACCGCGTAATAATAGGGCTGGGCGGCCAGATTGCCGGGCAGGATTTCCAGGCGTCCGTGCCAGGGGCTATCCGGGGCGGTGCAGGCCCAGTGATAAATGGGCAGATCAACGCAAAAGGCATCGACGATGCCATTGGCGAGGCAGTCATGGATGCGCCCCTGGTCGGAATACGCCACCAGGTTGGCCAGCCGGACGCGCCCGCCCGCCTTGTGCGCGTTGGCCTGCCAGCGCACGCCCGCCGCTTCCAGGACCGCGAAGGCCGCCGGATCGTTGATCAGGCCCACCACCTTGCCTTCCAGGCTGGCCAGATCGGCGATGCGCTTGTCTCCCTTGCGCCGGGCCAGGACGAACGGCAGCCAGGTATAGGTTTCCGAATAGGCCACGGCCCCATAGCTGGCGCTGGGCGGCAGCGCGCTCCAGACCACGTCCGCCGGGGCCTCGCCCGGGTGGCGGCCCGCGACCAGCAGTTCCGTCAACTGGTCCCAGGGGTGTTCCATGAAGGTGCACTCCACGCCAAGCCAGCGGGCGAAGGCGCGGGCGTATTCGATATCCAGGCCTTCCAGGGCCCCGTCCGGCTGGCGGCGGAAGGAAAGCCCCACGAACCGGGGCTCGACCGCGACGCGCAGTTCCCCCCGCGCCCGGATCGCGGCCAGACGGTCGTGGTGGGGATCGGTGGCCAGGTGATGGTGGTGGGCGATCGCCTTCAGGGCCTGCACCCGCCGCTGGGGCGCTTCGGCCAGGGCGCCGGTCAGGGCGTCGAGCTCCTCGCCCATCCAGTTCATTTTGTCCAAGGTGCGGGTGCGGGTGGCGTTGCCCAGGTCGATCATCTCGCGGATGACCCCGTTGTGGCTGGCGATTTCGGTCACGTCGTCGTGCAGGTCGGTGCGCAGGGTTTCCAGGTCGCCCAGCGAGCCTTCGGTGAGACGGCGCAACTGGGCGAGTCGGGTGGAAACGTCTTCCACGGTTTGTTCCAAGGTGACGAACACTTCGGCGAAATCCAGGGCCCGGGCCGCCTCTTCCACCTGCTTCAAGGTGTGCCCGGCGAGGGCGCCCACTTCGCCGGCCACGACCGCGAACCCCTGGCCATGCTCGCCGGCGCGGGCCGCCTCGATGCGGGCATTGAGCGCCAGCATGCGCACGCTCTGGCCGATCGCGCCGATCGAGGTCAGGACCTTTTGCGCCGCCGCGCCCTTTTCGTGCAGGTGGCGGGCACTGGCGTCCAGGCGGTCGCGGATGGCCTGGGCAATGGTCGCGATCTGCTCTTGCGTGGCCGCGCGCACCGCCGCACCCCGGGTATTCGAGATTTCCAGGGTTTTTTCCGTGCTTTCAAGGGCCCGGGTCAAATGGCCGGTGCGCGCCGCGATCTCGTCGAATGCCTGGGCCTGGGTGGTGGCGGCGGTGATGCCATGGCGGGTGAGGGCGCGGGCATGGCCGATCAAGGCCACGATCAAGGCCAGATCCTCGGCCGTCAGGGTGTCGGGGGCCTGGTTGGCATTGGCGACGGCGAGTGGCCGGGGGGAGGCATCAGGGTGTGGAGCACGGGAGCGCTCCGCGCTTTCCGTCAGGACCAGGTGAGCCTGTGCCATGTTCGCCCCTCCGCGTTAACGCCCATGCCCGCCTTGACCCGGTCGAGAGGAAAAATACGAATGGGACGGGAAAGATCCCATGTCATCCCTCGAACCAGTGAGATCGGGGTGCCGTTCAATCGGGCAAGCCTGAGGCACTGGCGCGATTTTGTCCAGGCCACAGGCGAGGCGGGGCATGGAAAACCCACGTTCAACGCGTTGAATGCTAAAAATTTAGCAAAAAATATTCGGGTTGGTCAAAAAAGAGGCGGGCCCTTTTGTCCGGGACCCGCCTGTTTCTTGTTTGATTTGTTTTAAAACCGGTCGTCGGCATGGATGAAAGTTTTTATATGTTTTTGTATGGATTGCGGGGGGCGGGAGTCATCCGGGCCTGATTTCCTGGTCGCGGGCCCGAGGGGGGAGCATGTGCGCCTCGCTTCCCCCTCGGCGCGACCTCACGCCGGGGCGCGCACGCCGGCCATGGGCAGCCCGGTCACGGCCTGGGCCGCCAGCGACAAGGTCCGCAGGTCCTCGGGCTCCAGGTTGTGGATGTCGGTCTTGCCGGTGCACCGGGCCATCATCGAGCCTTCCGACACCGCCGCCTTCAGGAACTGTTCCAGGCCCTGTCGCGCGGCCTGGAGGTCCAGATCCGGCGGGAAGGCCAGCCCCTGATCCGCCGGGGCGCCCCCCAGGGCAAGACCGGCGGCCATGCTGACCACGCCCGCCGTGGCGCCGAGGGCCAGGGCCTTGGCCAGATCCGACCCCGAGCGCAGGCCTCCGAACCACACGATCGGGAACGCTTCCTCGGCCCGGTGGGCGCGCAAGGTGTCGATCACCCGGGGGAGCAAGCCCAGGTCGGGCGCCTGGGCGCGGTCGGCCCAGTCGGCGGGCAGGGTCCCGCACCCGTCCACCAGCAGCAGGTCGGGCCGGGCCTCGATGGCCAGCGCCAGCACCGCGCCGGCGGTTTCGGGGGTGGCGCGCAGTCCCCACAACTGTCCCGGCCGGGCAAGCGTGGGCCGGGTGGCCGGGGCGTGGGGTCCCCCCAGGGCCAGGACCAGAACGGCGGACGCGTCGGCGCTGTCGCCGGGAGCCAGGGCCTGGATCCAGGGAAGACCGGCCTGGGGCGGGCGCGTGCGCCCCAGCCAGGCCCCGCCCGACGCCGCCAGCGCGGCGGCCGCCGCCTCGCGCACCGGCCCGGGCGCGCCATCGAGCCCGCCCACCAGCAGCGGATGGGCCAGATCCAGCCCCTCGCCCAAAGGCGTGGCCGTGCGGCAGGACTCGCGGTAGGGATCGATGACCAGGCGGGTCAGGTTGGCGGGCAGGAACACCAGCTGGTCGAAGGTCGGCGCCGGCTGGGCCGGAGCGGGGGTGCGGGCGTTCAGCCGCTCGGTGGTCCGCCGGGCGATCGCAGCCGTGTCGCGATCCGGACGTGCCAGGGCGAAAATGGCTTCGCGCATCTTGACCGTGTAATCGGTCGAGCCGGTTTCGGTGTCGCAGCGATAGCAGCGCGCGGCCTGGCGCCGGGCGGCCTCGGCATCGAAGCCGGCTTCCGCCTCCGCCCAGGGATCATCCCCCAGGCCCAGGAAGCGGGGGTCCTCGCGGCCCAGTTTTTCCCATTCGGGATCTTGCGCCACGGGCGCGAAGCGCGAGCGGTAGGGCGGGTGATAGGGGGCCGGATGCTCCTCGCCTTCAAGGGCCGCCAGGATCATGTAGGCGGCCTTGTGCCCTTGCGCCATCGCCTGGACAATCGTCGATGGCCCGCTGGCCGCGTCGCCGGCGGCGTACACCCGGGGGAGCGGCGTGGCCAGGGTGACGGGATCGGCCTTGAGGCGCCCGCCAGCCAGCAGGCCGTGGCGCTCCAGTTCCTCGCCCAGGGTGGTCTGGCCCACGGCGGCCACGATCAGCCCCGCGTTCAGGCCGAAATCGGATTCCGGGATTTCGCGGAAGGACCGCCGTCCATCGGCGCCCACCGGCCCCGCCTCGGTCCGGCGCAAGCGAAGTTCGACCTCGCCGTTGGGGCGGGGCACGATCGCGGTCGGCTGGGCGTGGGAGAGGATTTCGATCCCTTCGGCCAGGGCCGCCGACAGTTCATGCGCGCGGGCCGGCATGTCTTCTTGCCCCCGCCGGTACACCACCGTGACCTTGTTCACCCCGGGCAGGCGCCGGGCCGCGCGGCAGGCGTCCATGGCCACGTCGCCGCCGCCCACGATCACCACGTGGGAGGGCAGGGTCGGGCGCTCGCCCCCGTTGATCCGGGCCAGGAACGACAGGCCATCCACCACCTGGTCCAGCCCGTCGCCGGAGACGCCCAGCCTGCGCCCGGCGTTGGCGCCAAGGGCCAGCAGCACCGCGTCGTGGTCGGCCCGCAGGGCATCCAGAAACACCTTCTCGCCCAGCGGCGCCGACAGGTGCAGGCTGATCCCCGGACACCGTTCTAGAACGCGATTTATGTCCTGTTCAACGATCTCGGCGGGCAGGCGGAAATCGGGAATGCCCCAGGCCAGGGCCCCGCCCGGACGGTTTTTGGCGTCGTAGACATCCACCAGATAGCCGGCGGCGGCGATGTCCTGGGCGGCGGTCAGGCCGGCCGGCCCGGCCCCGATGATCGCGACCCGCTGGGTTTTGTCGGGGGTGATGGCGGGCAGGTGGAACGACGGCCCCAGAGCCTCCATGACGTAGCGCTTGAGGGCGCGGATCGCGACCGGGCCATCCCCGCTCGCGCGGCGGCAGGCGGGTTCGCAGGGGGCATCGCACACCAGGCCGCACACGCTGGAAAACGGATTGGTGGCGGTGATCGCCTCCAGCGCGCCCGGCAGGTCGCCTTGCCAGATCAGCCCGACATAGGATCCCACGTCGGTTCCAACCGGGCAGGCCACCTGGCACGGCGGCGGCTCGTAGTGGGGCAGGCCGCTTTGATCGGCGGCAAGATCAACGGGGAAGGGCTTGCACGCGCTCATGATCAGGCCACCTGCGACTGGAGTTGCTCGTGGACCGCCCGGTAGGCGGGATCAAAAGGCAGGCCGGTGATCGCGGCCGCCTCCGGGGTCAGGGCCACCAGGTCGGCGCGCGACAGCTGGCGAACGTCGGTGTGCCCCAGGGCCTGGGTCAGGGCCGCGATCTGCCAGCGCACCGCCTCGAAGAAACGGTGCATGGCCTGGGCCTGGACCTCGGTCTTGTAGCGGGCCTCGTGCTCGGGATCCTGGGTCGCGATGCCGACCACGCAGTTGCCCACGTGGCACTGCATGCAGCTGATGCAGCCGCCGGCGATCAGGGCGGCGGTGCCCATGGCCACCGCGCTCGCGCCCAGCGCCAGGGCCTTGACCGCGTCCACTCCGTCCTTGATGCCGCCCATCAGCACGATGGGCATGTCGCCCTTGTGGTCGATCTCGGCCAGGCCATCCAGGGCTTCTTGCAAGGCCGCCAGGGTGGGGATGCCCATGTTTTCCAGCACCTCGGTCGAGGCCGCGCCGGTCGAGCCCTGCATGCCGTCAAGCTGGACGAAATCGAAGCCGTCCTTGTAGGCAATCTTGATGTCGTCGCGCACCCGGCCCGCGCCCATCTTGACCGAAATCGGCTTGGCGTAGCCGGTGGCCTCGCGGAATTCCTCGATTTTGATCACCAGATCGTCGGCGCCCATGATGTCGGGGTGGCGCGAGGGCGAGCGCAGGTCGATGCCTTCGGGAATGCCGCGAATGGCGGCCAGCTCGCGCGTGACCTTCTTCGCCATCAACTGTCCGCCCAGGCCCGGCTTGGCGCCCTGGCTGATGTAGATCTCCAGCGCGTCGGCCTTCAGCATGTCGTGGATGTTCCAGCCCAGGCGGCCGGAAAGGCACTGATAGATCAACTGCCGGGCCTCGGCCCGTTCCTCGGGCAGCATGCCGCCCTCGCCGGTGTTCTCCACGATGTCGGACAGGCGGGAAGCCCGGGCCAGCGCGATCTTGGTGGATTTCGACAAGGCGCCGTAGCTCATGGGCGCGATCATCACCGGCATGGACAAGCGCAGCGGCGCGGCCCCGAAGCGATCGCCCAGCGTGGTCGCCAGGGTCACGGCGGCCAGCGGATCGCCGGCGGCCCCCACCCGGGCCGGATCCACCTTGATCGCGATGTCCGAGAAATGCGGCACCGCCTTGGACGCGCCATAGCCCCGGATGCGATAGCGCCCGATCAGGCTTTTCGCGCGGATGTCCTCCACGACCTTGGCGTTCCAGTAACTGGCGCCTTCCGAGAACACGGTGTGGGGCTGGGGGCGGCCGATGGGTTCGGAAACCCCGTAGCGCAGCTTGGTGCCGGCGTTGACAACCTTGGTGAACGAGCCGTCGAACGCGATGCCATGCCGGGCCAGGAACGCCTTCACGTCGGCTTCCTCGTCGGGGCTCGGGGTTTCCACCTTGGCGTCGGAGCCCAGGGACTGCACGCGGCCGCCCACGTAAATGGCGCCCGCCGACATGTCTTCGCCCACCCGTTCGCCCGAATCGCCCAGGATGATGATCCGGCCTCCGTACATCATGTAGCCGGCCAGGAAGCTCGCGTTGCCGCAGCACAGCAAGGTGCCGTCCTTCATCACCTGGCCGGCGCGGCTGCCCACGTTGCCCTTGACCACCACCTCGCCGCCCCGCAGGGCCACCCCGGCGATGGCCCCGGCGTTGCCGCCCACCACCACCGTGCCCGCGTACAGGGAATCCCCCACGCCCCAGCCGACGTTGGACTCCACCTCGAAGCGGGCGCCATGCGACAGACCGGCGCAGAAATAGCCGGCCGAGCCATGCACGCGCACCGTGACCGGATGAACCAGGCCAACCCCGATATGGTGGCGGGCATCGGGGTTGATGACGTCAATGTCCTCTCCCCGGGCGGCGGCGGCGCGCAGGGCGTCGTTGGCCTCGCGCACGCTCAGGCTGCTTAGATCGATCGTGACCATGTGCGATAGGTTCCCGGTGCAGGTTCGGTGGTGGAAAGGGGCTGACCCGGAAACAGGCGGTTCAGCGAAACTTCCTCGGACGCGATGGCCACCAGGCTGTCGTCCTCGTACATGACCATCGGCTTGGCGGCCAGGCGGTCCTTGGCGAAGCCGATGCCGTCGCGGGTCGAGACCAGGAACGAAAACGTTCCGTCGAGGTCGTCCACCGACTGGGCCAGCGCCGTTTCCAGGGGCGTGCCCTGGGCCAGCTTGTCGGCCAGGTACACCGCGATCAGTTCGGAATCGTTGTCGGTGCGAAACTCGAAATCGCGCGCTTCCAGCCGCCGGCGCATCTTCCAGTAGTTGGTGATCTGGCCGTTGTGGACGATGGCAATGTCGGCGAACCCGGTGGCCCAGAAGGGATGCGCCGCCTCGGGCTTGACCTCGGATTCGGTTGCCAGGCGCACGTGGCCCAGGCCATGGCTGCCTTGAATGGCGCTGACGTTGTAAATGTCATCGAGATCGCGGGCGGTGCCCACGTCCTTGATGATGTCGAGCGCGGCCCCGATCGACACCAGCTTGGCCGCATGCTCCATGGCATAGGCAAAGGGGCGGATCTCGCCGGCATGGGCGACCTCGACCACCACGCTGGCGCCTTCGCGCCGCTCGCTTTTGAGCGTGGCGCCCTGTTCGGCCAGGGCCTTTCGGATGCGCGCGAGCGCCGCCTGATCGTTTTCCTCGACCAGGAACCGCAGGCGCAGCCCTTCGGCCGGGGTCTCGTACAACGCAAACCCGGTGGAATCGGGTCCGCGATGCTGACAGCCATCCAGCATGGTGGCCAGCGCGTGGCCCAGCACATGGTTGGCCGTCGGGGTTTTAAAGAGAAGTCCAGCTATTCCGCACATCGCCATCTCTCCCTTGTGCGACCCCCAAACCGTAGCAACCGTGCCCGCGCCCGGTCAACGGCTTTATGCAAAAAAGTTTCCTGCTGGGAAAATCCCTCCGGACTTCAAGGAAGGGAGGGGCGCGGGGAGGCCGCGCCTCCCCGCCCTTTTCCTCCCTTGGCGTTGGGGAGGAGCCTTCGGCCCGGGCTGCCGCCCGGACCCGCCTGGAGGCGGGGCCTCCAGGCCTCCCCTCTTTCTTTCGTGTCCGAAGGGGAGCCCGGGCCCCCGGGGCTTCAAGGAAAGGAGGGGCACGGGGAGGCCTTGCCTCCCCGTCCTTTTTCCTTTTTGCACCCGGCCGTGCGCCATGAGCGGAAAAAAATTTTCTTCCCAGTTGAAAGCGAAAAGGAGTTGGCCTAGGGTGCGTTTGCCGATTTTGAGGGCATGGGCCGATGGTGCCGGTATTTTAGGCAGAGTGACAGGGGACGACAATGGTTGAAAACCTCGCCGAGATCGCCAAGGAACGCGGTATCCAGTATTTTTTGATATCTTACGTCGATCTGTTTGGTGTTTTGCGCGCTAAACTCGTTCCGGCGGCGGCGATCACCAAAATGCAGCGGGACGGAGCGGGCTTCGCGGGCTTCGCGACCCACCTGGATCAGACCCCGGCCCATCCCGACACGCTGGCGGTTCCCGATCCGGCGAGCCTCATTCAATTGCCCTGGAAGCCCGAGGTGGGCTGGCTGGCCTCGGATCTGTATTGCGACGGGGAACTGGTCGAGGACGCGCCGCGCAATGTGCTCAAGCGCCTGATCGCGAAGGCCAGGGCCCAGGGCTTGCAGATGAAGACCGGGGTGGAATGCGAGTTCTTCTTGCTGAACCAGGAAGGAACCGCGATCGGGGATGGCCTCGATACCTATCCCAAGCCCTGCTACGACCAGCTGGCCTTGATGCGCCAGTTCGACCTGATCAAGGCCCTGTGCGACGGGATGCTGACCCTGGGCTGGGGCCCGTACCAGAACGACCACGAGGACGCCAACGGTCAGTTCGAAATGAACTGGGAATACGACGATGTCCTGGTGACCGCCGACCGTCATGTGTTCTTCAAGTACATGACCAAGACCCTGGCCGAGCAGGCCGGGATGCGGGCCACCTTCATGCCCAAGCCGTTCAATGGCCTGACCGGCAGTGGCTGCCACATGCACGTCAGCGTGTGGGACGGGGCGCGCAACCTCTTCGAGGACGCGGACGGCGAGCTGGGCATGAGCGCGCTTTCGTACAAGTTCCTGGGCGGGGTCATGCACTCGGCCGCCGACCTGTGCGCGCTGTTCAATCCGTCGGTCAACAGCTTCAAGCGCATCAACGCCCCGGTCACGGCGTCGGGGGCCACGTGGTCGCCCAACACCATCACCTACACGGGCAACAACCGCACCCACATGGTGCGCATTCCCGAGGCCGGGCGATTCGAGTTCCGCCTGATGGACGGGGCGACCAACCCCTACCTGGCCCCGGCGGCGATTCTGGTGGCCGGCCTGGACGGCATCGCCAACGACCGCGATCCCGGCGAACGCCTGGACATCAACATGTACACCGACGGCCACACCTTGAAGAACGTGCGCAAGCTGCCGCTTAATCTTCTGGACGCGCTGCGCCTGATGGAGCGCTCGGAGGTGGTGCGCGAGGGCTTCGGCTCTGCCTTCGTGGACAGCTACATCAAGCTCAAGATGGCCGAATGGAACGCCTTCATGAGCCATGCCAGCGCTTGGGAACGGCTGCACACCATGGACTGCTAGCCTTCGTCCGCCCGGGAACCGGGGAAGGCGCCAGGCTTCGAGCGCCTTTCTCCCCCTCCCGGTCCGGGCGCCGTGCCCTTGTTTTCCGTCATGATCCGCCGCTTTCGGGATGTCGAGCGATGCCAACGATCGCCGCCAAGCACTTCGTGCTGACCATTACCTGCCCCGACACCATCGGCATTGTTGCCGCCGTCTCGGGATTCCTGTCCGGTCAGGACCTGTTCATCACCAAGTCCGAGCATTTCGGCGATTCGATCGGCGGGCGCTTTTTCATGCGCACCGTGTTCGTGGAGCGCCCGGGCATGCCGGCGCTCGATGATCTGCGCGCCGCCTTCGAGCCACTCGCCGAACGCTTTCAAATGGATTGGGCGATCCATGATGGCTCGGTCAAGCCACGCCTTTTGATCCTGGTCTCCAAGTTCGATCACTGCTTGAACGACTTGCTGTACCGCTACCGCAATGGGGCGCTGCCGGTCGAAATTCCGGCCGTGGTTTCCAATCATCCCGATTTCCAGCGGGTGGTGGAATGGCACGGGATTCCCTATCACCACCTGCCGGTGACCCGTGAAACCAAGGCCAGCCAGGAAGCGGCCATCCTGGAGATGGTCGATCGCCTGAACATCGATCTGGTGGTGCTGGCGCGCTACATGCAGGTTCTTAGTCCCGAGTTGTGCGCGGCCCTGTCGTGGCGGTGCATCAACATCCACCACTCGTTCCTGCCCAGCTTCAAGGGGGCCAAGCCCTACCACCAGGCCCACGCCCGGGGGGTGAAGCTGATCGGCGCCACGGCCCATTACGTGACCACCGACCTCGACGAAGGTCCGATCATCGAGCAGGCGGTTGAACGGGTCGATCACGCCCACACCCCCGACGATCTGGTCGCGCTGGGTCGCGATATTGAAAGCGTGGTGCTGGCCCGCGCGGTGCAAGATCACGTGGAGCACCGGGTGCTGCCCAATGGCACCCGCACCGTGGTGTTCCGGCGATGAGCGCGGGGGCGTCGGGCGCGCGCCGGATCGACGGCAAGGCCTTTGCCGCCGGCCTGCGCGCGCGGGTGGCCGGGCAGGTGGCGGCGTTTCACCAGCAGGCGGGGCGGGTGCCCGGGCTTGCCGTGGTGCTGGTGGGCGAGGACCCGGCCAGCCAGGTGTACGTGCGCAACAAGGGGCGCGAAACCGTGGCCGCCGGCATGGCCTCGTTCGAGCATCGCCTGTCCGCCGACACGCCGACCGCCACGCTTCTGGACCTGATCGCGCGCTTGAACGCCGACGACCGGGTGGACGGCATTTTGGTGCAGCTGCCCTTGCCCAAGGGCGTGGACGAGGCCCTGGTGCTCGCGGCCATCGATCCCGCCAAGGACGTGGACGGCTTCCACGTGGTCAACGCCGGACGCCTGGCCCTGGGCCAGCCCGGGCTGGTGCCGTGCACGCCTTTGGGCTGCCTGATGCTACTGGAAGATACCCTGGGCGATCTGGCGGGGTTGGAAGCGGTGGTGATCGGGCGTTCGGCCATTGTTGGCAAGCCCATGGCGCAGTTGCTTTTGTCGCGTCACTGCACGGTGACCCTGGCCCACTCGCGCACCCGCGACCTGCCGGCGGTCTGCCGGCGGGCCGATATCGTGGTGGCGGCGGTGGGGCGCCCGGAACTGGTGCGCGCGGACTGGATCAAGCCCGGGGCCACGGTGATCGACGTGGGCATCAACCGGGTGAGCACTCCCGACGGCAAGACGCGTCTGGTCGGCGACGTGGCCTTCGACGACGTGGAGGCGGTGGCCGGGGCCCTCACCCCGGTGCCGGGTGGCGTGGGCCCCATGACCATTGCCTGCCTGCTGGCCAACACCATGCAGGCGGCCGAGGCACGCGCGCGGACTCCGTGATCCGATCCCCGCCCCCTGGCCGAGCCGCTGCCAGGGGGCGGCACGCTTGTGCCGGTACCCAGGTCCGGCGCGATGTTGCTGCCCTTGGGTCACATAAGAAAAATCCTGGTTATCACCCTCCTGGGGAGGGTGAAAGGAGTTGCAGGGCCGCGTTTGCAAGTCTTTCCTTGTCGAAAGGCAGGCAAGACACCAAAGGGTCCGATGATCGAGGAAGCCTATCGTCTTTGGGACGGCGCGGAGTGGGAAACCTTCGCGGTGGCCCTGTTGACCATCAAGCATGGGGCCACCAACCTCGTCGTCATCCCGGATGCCGGGGGCGATGGCGGGATCGATGCCTGGGCCAGGGATGGGACGGTCTATCAATGCTATGCGGCTGAAGGGCAGCCGAGTACGGGGGATCTCGCCCGGAAACAAAAGGCCAAGATCTCAACGGATGTTGATAAATTTGTTAAAAATCACGATAAATTAAAAGACCTGATCCACGGCCGGATAAAGTATTGGGTTTTGTTTGTGCCGCGAGTGGCAAGCAGTGATGTTCTTGTCTTCGCCAATAAAAAAGCCGAGGAATTACGAAAGGAAATCGCTGTAAATCCAATTCCCTATGCGGATCCAGGGATTGAAATTCTGGTGCATGGGCTGGAGGTCTATCAGGACGAACTGAAGCGCTGTTCCTGTCGTCCGCCGGCGCCGACACGCTATGCGGCACCGTGGGCGCAAGCGGTGGCCGATTGCGGTTTGTGGGACAAGGCCAACGGTCCACATAAAGACGCGGCGCGCGCCGCCGCCATCGCCCAGGCTGCGGAATGCTGGTCGATCGCCACCGCCCCGATCGGCACCGATGGCCCGGGCGCGCCGGGCGATCCGCCGCACAGCGATTGGGTTGACCTGGACGTTCCGATCAGGGCGCTGGAGGCGCTGGTTGATCTGGTTGGGAATGCAGGGCTTGCCCCATGCCTGAATACGGTTGAAACGGCGCTGGCGGTGGCGGCGCCGTTTTTGCGGGCCGCCGCCGTGGCGCAGGCCGAAGCGTGGGCGTTTCAAGACGGCGGCCCTTCGCCCCTGGAGCCCGACCCGAACGGGGAGGCGGCAACGCCGATGCGGCGGGCGTTGCGGGTTCGCTGGCAAAAGCAGCCGCACATCACCCGGCGGGTCGCGGCCCTGCGCGCCCGGAACAAACCGCAAGCGGCGCGGGACGTGGCCTGGTGGTTGCTGCGCCGGGCCGTGTGCGGTGACCCGGGCCTGTGGCGGAAGCGCGAGAAGCAGGGATTCCTGGACGATTCAGCGGTGGACCGCCTGAAGAACGCCCTGTTCGCCTCCCTGCCGGACCTGCAACAGGTTCCCCTGGTCAAGGACGACCCGTTCTGTTTTGCCCGGTTTATCGGGGCGGATGACGAGCGCCTGCGGGCTGCCTGGGAAAATTCTCGCTACCCTTTGACCACCCCGTTGCCGTCTGCCCTGCGCGGGGAGGGGGGAGGGGGGATTCGTTCGCGTTTGCTGGCGGCCTTGTTGGCCCTGGCCGGGAAACAGGCGCTGGAGGCCTTGGAACTGGGGGCCGTGGTGGTGGACCACATCGGGCTGGGCGAGCCGGTGACGGCGGCAGAGGCGACGGAGCAGGCCCAAGCGACCCGGGCGGGGTGGGATTTTCAGGGTGGGACCGTCACCCTAAACGTCGAGTGCCGCCATCCCGCCCTTGATTTTGCCCTGTGTGAGCAGGTTCGGGCGCTGGACGCGCTGGGGCACTGGTTGATGGCGCGGAAAGCGGACTGGAGTCCCTCCGAAACGTCCCTTGCGGTATCTCGCTATGGCGAGGCGGTCACCCCGGCACCGGACAACGAGATCGCGGGGAGATGGGGGGACACCCCGCCGCTCTACGAGCGGACCTCGGTACGCTTTACCATGGAGGCCGAGCAGATCAAGGAATTGCTGATGGGGGCGCAGTTGTACGGCGACCCGGAACTGGCCATCCGCGAGCTTTACCAGAACGCCCTGGACGCCTGTCGCTATCGCCGGGCGCGGGAACTGTATCTGGACAAGACAACACCCGGCCGTCGCTCCGCCTGGGAAGGCCAGATCACCATCGAACAAGGCGTGGACGACACGGGGCGGCCGTTTATCGAATGCCGGGACAACGGTGTTGGCATGGACGAGCATGTGTTGCTGTCGTGTTTCGCCCGCGCCGGCAAGCGCTTTACCGATACCGATGAGTATCTGGAAGAACGGGCCGATTGGGACGCGGTTGCCGGCGAGGCTATCAAGCTTTGGCCGAACAGCCGCTTTGGCATCGGCGTATTCAGTTATTTTATGCTGGCCGATGAAATCCGTATCGTCACCTGCCGCTTCGAGCGTGCCGGCCGGCCCGGCGCTGTCCTCAGCGTTTCCATCTCCGGCAGCGGCAGCTTGTTTCGCATCCGCCGCGATATTGAGGCGCGGGATTCCGGAACAACGCTGCGCCTGTATCTTTCGCAACCGAGCGTCACGGTGGACGGTGAGAAGAAAGACATCTCGGTGGCCCGGTTTCTGGACGAGCACCTTGTTGTCGCCGAATTTCCGGTCGTGGTCCACGAGGGAAAGCGGACGGTGGCGTGGCCTGGAAACTGGGAGCCGCGGACGGAGTATCAAGAGGGGACATTGGTTCGCTCGTCTGATCAGCCAACCGTGTATTGGTGGGGGCCTGACGAATTTCATTTGGAGGAAAGTGTTGAGAAAGTTTTAACGCTCAATGACGGTCTGATGGTTGAGGTGGAATCCCTTCCTCCGCATCGCTTCAATTGGTTTCGTCCTATCTGCAATTTGTATGGCGGTGATGCGCCTTTGTTAACGGCGGATCGGCAAAATTTCTTGGAAGAAAACCATCCTTTCGTATCCTCTCGCGTACAAAAATCTGACTGTCCGTTGGTCGAGCGTGATGATTTCCCGTTCCTTGTTCTAGCCAGTCTTGCGGAAAACTTTCCACGAGTGGCTCAGAAGGCTGCGGAATTTCGTATTAGCCAAGGAAGACCCCTGCTTCCGGTGCCAGTTTATTCTGAAAAGGCTGGGCGGGGTGTTGGACACATCGATCTTGCTGGGATTGGCGTATGTGGCGCGGATGGTAAATTGTATGATGCCCTTCGTCATCTTTGGAACGATAGCCGTAGACTCAGATTAATATCCGAGCAAGAAAATTGCGATCGAAAGTTCAATGCAATCAGAGATATAGAGGAGGCTTATCCAAGGAGCGTAAGAAATGGGAGGATACGTTATTTATTGATTTTATCTGATCCATCCGGGTATTTTTTTGAAAAAATCGCCATCATCCCAAGGGCAGGAGGGGATTTTTGCCCTCTATTTCCCGTAGAGGCGGCCTTGTTATCTCGTGATCTTAACGGCTCGGCGCCTTGGTTCGAAGGAACCATTCCCCCCGCCCATATCCTTGGGGCGGCCATAGCATTCGGAGAGCCGGTCTGCGCTATCATTGAGCGGCTGCAGCATCTCACGCCTTTGTTAGGGGAGATCATACCGGAGATCGACGTTGCGGCGCTGACCGACCTGAGCGTTAACCAGGATGAGCTCAAGCTGGTGTCCCGTGATCTTGACGGCAGGGCGCCTTGGCTCGAAGGGACCATTCCCCCCGTCCACATCCTCGCGGCGGCCGTGGAATTCGAAGGGCCGATCACCACCATTGTTGGGCGGTTGCGGCGTCTGGCGCCGGTGTTGGGGTTGACCATGCTTGAGATTGATGTCGTGACGCTGACCGACCTGAGCGTTAACCTGGATGATCTCAGGCTGTTGTCCCGTGATCTTGAAGGCAGGGCGCCATGGCTCGAAGGAACCATTCCCCCCGCCCACATCGTTAGGGGGGCCAAAGCAATCGGGGAGCCAGTCCGCGCTGTCCTGGAGCGCTTGCGGCATCTGGCGCCGGTGTTGGGCTTGACCATACCGGAGATCGACGTTGCGGCGCTGACCGACCTTAGTAGCGTTAACCAGGGTGATCTCTGGCTGGCGTCCCGTGATCTTGACGGCAGGGCGCCCTGGCTCGAAGGGACCATACCCCCCGTCCATATCCTCGCGGCGGCCGTGAGATCGGAAAAACCGATCAGCACCATCCTCGGGCGGTTGCAGTGTCTGGCGCCGGTATTGGGGTTGACCATGCTTGAGGTTGATGTCGTGACGCTGACCGACCTGAGCGTTAACCAGGATGATCTCAGGTTGCTGTCCCGTCATCTTGACTGCAGGGTACCTTGGCTCGAAGGGACCATTCCCTTTGATCACATCCGCAAGGCGGCCGTGGGATTCGAAGAACCGATCAGCACCATCGTCGAGCGATTGCAGCGTTTGGCGCCGGTGTTGGGGTTGAGCGTGCCGGATGCAGAATAACGCGGGCCGTGACCCGGTGGTTGCGCCTTGTGACAGCACGATCCCCCGGGTCCTTTGACGTCCTGCCCCAGGAAGGGGAGCGGTTGTTTTGGGGCAAGGCGGAACCGGCGCGTTGAAACGCCGGGTCCCCATGGGTTCCGGAGCAGGACGCCCCTGGTCTCCCTTTCGTTGGTGGATCCGCCAGCAGGGGGGGGGCGGGGCACGAAAGGGGAGGGCGATGCCCTTCCGTTCCGGGAAGGGGGCGCATCCATGCGTGGCGGTAAAACCAATGGTGCAGGTCCATCCCCTGCATGCGCACGCCCGATTCCGTTGGTGTCGTCCGGTCTTCTTCAGGGGAAGCCGGTCCCGCCTCCTTCCGGCGCCCTTCACGCCTTTTTGACGAATTCCGACTTCAGGGCCATGGCGCCCACGCCGTCGATCTTGCACGAAATGTTGTGCCCGTCGCTGCTTTCCACCAGGCGGATGTTCTTTACCTTGGTGCCGCCCTTGACGACCAGGGACGAGCCCTTGACCTTCAGATCCTTGATCACGCTCACGCTGTCGCCATCGGCCAGAACGGTGCCGTTCGCATCGCGGATGGTTGCGTCGTCGGCGGGGGCCTCGCTGGTCTCCGGGTTCCATTCATGGCCGCATTCCGGGCACACCCACAGATTTCCGTCGTGATAGGCGTGTTCCGAATGGCACTCGGGGCAGGTCAAGGGGGCTTCCATGGTCTTCCTTTCCGTTTTGAACGGTCGGGATCCTACCGTGGTTCACGCCGGGGTCGAGAAGAAAACATACTCTTATGAGGATACCCTGTGGAAAGTAACGCCTTATAGGGGATATTCTTCGCTCTTAAGGGGGGCTTTGCGCGCGCCCTGGGTTTTCATCTCCCCTTGGGGAGGGAAGGCAGTCCCGCGGCTTGCCCGCCGCTTGGCGGGTTTCCTTCAAGTCCGGTGCCGTTGAGGAAGGCCTGAAAAAACTGAACCCCGGTCGCATGCCAGAGGCAGAGGCGGGTCCGGGGTGTACAGGGAATATATCGGTGGGGTTGCGATGAGTGTCAATGGCTTTTTGCGCGAACACGCGGATCGTGAAACCTTGCTGATGTCGTTATCACCCGAGCGCGTGGCAACGTATCTTGCCGAAACGAACGACGATCTGGACGAAGCCTTGCACCTGTACACCTGGAACACGGCGCTTTGTGCCGCGTTCTATGGCCCGCTTCAAGGGCTGGAAGTGAGCTTGCGTAACGCCTTGCACCGAGAACTTGTTTCGAGGTATGGGCCGCACTGGTACGATGATCCGGATTGTCCCCTTGATAGGGGCGCGAGATCACGGGTTGCAAACGCCAGGGAAAACCTGAACAGGAACCGCTATCCCGTTGATCCGCCGCACATGGTCGCAGCCTTGTCTTTCGGTTTCTGGGTGTCCTTGCTGGGAAAGGGCGGCAAGCAGGCTGGTTCTTCGGTTTCCGCGAATTACGAGATGGCCTTCTGGCGTCCGGCTCTTCATCGCGCCTTTCCCAAGGTGAAGGCGAAGCGGGGCGATGTTCACGAGCCCTTGGATTACTTAAGAACACTACGCAATCGAATTGCTCATCATGAGCCCATTTTCAAGCGTGATCTTGCCGCCGATCACACCTCCATTCTCATGGTCGCGGGGTGGATTTGTCCCGTGACCCGCGACTGGATCGCGTATCATAGCCGGGTGCCCGAGATTCTCGCGTTGCCCAAGGAAGCCCGATCCTCCCGTTTTTAGTCGGCTTGGGGGCGGCACCAAGGGCCACAAAAAAGCGATGATTGGGCCTTACGGGAAGGATCTCCGTTTCCCTCAGGACGTCCGCCATGGATCCGCAAACGCTTGTTCTGTTCGCCGTGACCAGTGCCTCGGTTTCGCTGATTCCGGGCCCCAACATGCTGTATGCCATGAGCCTGGGCCTGCGTCATGGGCCACGGCGTTCCATGGCCGGGGGAGCGGGCATGGCGCTGGCGCTGGGGCTGATGGCCTTGGTGTCGGCGCTGGGCCTGGGGGCGCTGGTCAGCACGTCGGTGGTGGCGTTTTCGGTGCTGAAGTGGCTGGGGGTCGCCTATCTGATCTGGCTGGGGATCAGCGCCTGGCGGGCCCCCGTGGGCGCGATCGCTCCGGGGGCGCCCGGAAGCGACGAGGCCCGGCCCGGACGCTTGTTCCGGCGCGGGTTGCTGGTCACCTTCAGCAACCCGAAGGCCATGGTGTTCCTGACCGCCTTGTTTCCCCAGTTCCTGGATCCGCACCGCCCGCTGGTGGCGCAGCTCACCGCCTTGGTGCTGGTGATGATGGTGCTGGAGTTCGCTTCCATCATGCTCTACGCCAGCGGCGGCGCCCGCCTGTCCTCCGCGCTCGCCCGCGCGGGCACCGCGCGCCTGGTCAATCGCGTGACGGGAGGCCTGATGATCGGGGCCGGGGGCCTCCTGGCCCTCGCCCGGCGGGTGTAGCCGCCCTTTATCGATCCCTCCTCTCGTCCGCCTGCTGTCTCCTGGCTACAAAAGCGCTATACTCCCGTCCGGCGGGCAAGGACGGGAAAATCCTGGGGGACGGCGGGGGCGCCGGTCCGACCGGGGCGTTCCTGGCATCGGTGGGGCACCGGCGGGAGCGGTCATGGACAAGGCGCCCGACGACACGCGAGAGGCGATTGAAGGCGAGGGGGCCCGGGACCCCGACGCCGGGCTTGAGGCCGACCGGGCCGAGGATCCCGCCTTCCTGAGCGAGCAACTGATCACCTACATCGGCAACAAGCGGCGCTTGCTGCCGATGATCGAGGCCGCCTTGCTGTCGTGCGTGCCGGCCCTGGGCGGGCGGCTGGTGTCGTTCGCCGATGTGTTCGCGGGCACCGGCATCGTGTCCCGGATGGCCCGGCGCCATGCGCGGCGCTTGTACATCAACGATGCCGAGGCCTACAGCGCCCTGTCCAACCGCGCCTATCACGCCAACCGCGCCGACGTGCCCATGGCCGAGGTCGAGGCCTGGCGCCAGGCGATCAACCGGCGCGCCGCCGCCAACCAGACCCCCGGGGTGATCACCTCGCTGTACGCGCCCGCCCGCGAAGACCGGATCACGCCCCAGGACCGGGTGTTTTATACCCGGCGCAACGCGCTGTTCATCGACGCGGCGCGCCAGGGCATCGACCAGGCCCCCGCGCCGGTTCGCCCCTTCTTGCTGGCGCCCTTGATTCAACGGGCCTCGGTCCACGTCAACACGCCCGGCGTGTTCAAGGGGTTTTACAAGAATGCCCAGGGGGTTGGGCAGTTCGGGGGCACGCAGGGCCATGCGCTTGGGCGCATCCAGGCCCCGATCGACATCCCGTTTCCGGTGCTGTCGCGGTTTTCGCGCGAGGTCGTGGTGAGCCAGCTCGACGCCGAGGCCTTCGTGGCCGCCTTGCCTCCGGTGGACGTGGCCTATCTTGACCCGCCCTATAATCAACACCCCTATGGGTCGAATTATTTCATGCTGAATCTGATCGTGGAATACCAGCAGCCCGGCGCGATCAGCCAGGTTTCAGGGATTCCGCGCGACTGGCGGCGTTCGCCCTACAACGTGCGCGCACTGGCGGCGCCCACGCTGGCCCGGCTGCTGGCCTTGTGTCCGGCCCGGACCCTTCTGGTTTCCTACAACTCGGAAGGATTCATCGCGCCCGGGACCATGCACGCCCTGCTGGCTTCCCTGGGGCGGGTCAGCCGGTATGACCAGACCTACAACACCTTTCGCGGCTGCCGGAATCTGGCCAACCGGCCCACCCATGTCACGGAATGGTTGTTCAAGGTGGAACGGGCCGGCCCGGGAGGCTGAAGGCGTTCAGTCGCCGTCGGGCCGGGGGCCGCCCCGGCGGCCATAGCCGCAATCGCAGCGCTCCGACGCCTTGACCAGGCGCATGACCCAGCCACCGCCCGAGGAAGCGCGCTCCCACTGGAAGGCGGCGCCGCAGCGCTGACAGGCCTGATCGCCGGGGCGCGGGGTGGCGGGGCGTCCCTGGCGTTCAAGGCCGGCTCGGGCCACGGCCACGGCCGTGCGCGGATCAACGGAAGAGGACATGGCCCCGGGGCTCCCACAACACGTCCGGCCCCCGTCGTTCGGGGGGCGGAAAAGGCACAAAGGGCACCGGGGCAGGGCGGTCGGGCCAGGAGGTGGCGTTGCCTTCCGGTGCGTCGGGTCAGGGGCTCAGGCGCGCGATCAGTTCGCCCAGGACCCGTTCGGCGTTGGCGTTGTCCACCTGGCAGGTGCCGGCGGCTTCGTGTCCCCCGCCGCCGTATTCCAGGGCCAGGGCCCCCACATTGACAGGCGAGGCGCGGTTGAGGATCGACTTGCCGATGGCGAAGACGGTGTTGGTCTTGCCCCGCCCATCCAGCACGTGAAGGGAGACGGTGGCTTCGGGAAACAAGGCGTAGATCATGAAGCGATTGCTGGCGTAGATCGGGTCCTCGCCGCGCAGGTCCAGGACCACCAGATCTCCGTGGACCACGCTGTTGCGCATGATCTGGTGCTCGGCTTTTTCCCGCTGGTCGAGGTACAGGTGCACCCGTTCCTCGACATCGGGCAGGGCCAGGATTTCCTCGATCGAATGGTGGCGGCAGTAGACGATGAGGTCCATCATCAACTGGTAGTTCGAGATCGTGAAGTTCCGGAACCGTCCCAGGCCCGTGCGGGGATCCATGATGAAATTAAGCAAGGTCCAGCGGTCGGGCGCCAGAATGTCTTCCTCGGTGTATTGGGCCGAGTCGGCCTTGTCGACCGCTTCCATCAGTTCATCGGAAATGCCCGCGAAGCGTTCCTTTCCCCCATAATAGTTATACACCACCCGGGCCGCCGAAGGGGCTTGCGGATCGATCACATGGTTATCGTGCTGCCCCACGCGCACCGTTTCCGAAAGGTGGTGGTCAAAGCACAAATGAACCCCTTCCACGTAAGGAAGGTTGGTGGTGATGTCGCGGTTTGTGATGTCGATTTTGCCGTCTTGCATGTCCTTCGGATGCACGAAGGTAATGCCATCGATCATGTCGAGCTCACGCAGCAGAATAGCCGCGACCAGACCATCGAAATCCGACCGGGTGACCAAGCGAAACTTGGGCTCGTTCATGCCCCATTGCCCCCTATTTTGCCGGCGGCCGTGATGTGGGAAAGGACGCCCTGGCGGGTGTCCCGTGCCCCGCGCGCCGGACCCCATGCCCGAACACTCCAGGCCCCTCGCCCCTTGAGGGGTGACCTGTCCCTGGGTCGCCCAGGGTATCGCGGCCACCGCCCGACCACAACGGTCGATCATCGTCCGGACGTTTCAAGCTCAGGGAAATCCCCGGCGGGAAGGGGACCCGCCCTTGCGGGAGTATCTTGGTAATTTGGCAAGACTTTCGTGCAAGCCTGCGAAAGGCAGGTCTTGGCGTGGGCGCTCCCTTGGGAGGGCAACCCTTTGACCGACTCAAAAAATCGGCCGCGTCGGCGGAACCGCAAACAGGGGAGAACGCACCGTGTGGATTTTCGATCTTGGCACCACCGCTTCCCGTTTCCGTGATATCAAACCCCTTGACCGATTCGCCAAGTCCGATGGCGAAAACGGGGCTGTCTGGATCGTCGACAGTGTCATCAAGGTGCGCGGCATGCCGCCCCACGCCCGCCTGGTGCGCCAGGGCGACAGCGGGGGCGGCTACCGGACCATTTCCCTGTCGGCCCTGGCGGACCGCACCATGTACCGCCGCCTTTCGCCCCTGTCCGCCCCGCCCTCGACGCCGTCGAGGAGAGGGGGGGATGGCCTCTCCCCGGAAGGGTTTTCCTTGTAAAAGGCCCGGGAGAGCCGGGCCGGTCGCGCCCGGAGTCCGTCCGCTTCGGATGGAAGCAGGCGGATTCCGGATGCCCTTGCCTGAGTCTGTCTGTTCGGGAAAAGTGGTATCCCCTTTTCCCTGTCTGTTCGGGAAAAGTGGTATCCCCTTTTCCCTGTCTGTTCGGGAAAAGTGGTATCCC
>NZ_BJZO01000031.1 GCF_007992075.1 Pararhodospirillum oryzae | reverse complement strand
CGGGCGGCCAGCCGGTGCGGGTGGGCCAGGCGACGGCGCCGGCTCCGTCCACTCCGGCGCCTTCCACCACTGGGGCTTCTTCCGCCCCGCCGCCGGCCCAGGCCGCCGCGCCCGCGGGCGTGGGGGGCGGGCCGATCGTCATCGATTCCGCCGGGGCCCGGCCGGCTGGCGCGTCCACGGTGGCGCGGGCCTTGTCGGCCTACGACGGCTCGGGGGTGAGTGTTTCGTCCAAGGTGGGCGAAATCTTTTTTGCCCAGGGCTCTTCGGCCCTTGACGGCAACGACCGCCGGGTGGTTCGTGAGATCGCCGCCTATCAGCGCCAGTATGGCGGGCGCGTGCGGGTGGTGGGTCATGCGAGCCCCGGGGTCACGGAAAACACCGGCCAGGGGGCGGGCGTGGGCTCGCTGCGCCTGTCGGCCCAGCGCGCCGACGCGGTGGCCCAGGCCCTGGGCGCGGCCGGGGTGCCGTCGGATCGTATTTTCGCCGGCGCCGTCACCGACACGCCCGGGGCAAACGCAAACGCGGCATTCACCCGTCGCGTTGAAGTGTTTCTCGATTACTGAGGTTGACGCCGGCTTCCCCCGCCGGACGTCCTCCGGTCCGGGGGTGCGGGAGCCCTGGCCCGGTCCGCCACCCGCCTCCCGTGTCCGGTCCCGTTTTCGGTCTCGCGCGCAAGGGCGCGTCGGGGTACAACGGGACCCCTTTCCTGATGGACCCAAGGACCATGCACCCAGAGTTCTACCGGATCAAGCGCCTGCCGCCCTACGTCTTCGCCGAAGTGAACGCGATGAAGGCCCAGGCACGGGCCGCCGGAGAGGACATCATTGACCTTGGCATGGGCAACCCGGATCAGCCCACGCCCAAGCATATCATCGACAAGCTGTGCGAGGCGGCGGCCAACCCGCGCGCGCATCGCTATTCGATGTCGCGCGGCATTCCCGGACTGCGCAAGGCCCTGGCCGCCTATTACGCGCGCCGGTTCAATGTCGAGCTGGACCCCGAAACCGAGTGCATCGTCACCCTGGGTTCCAAGGAAGGCCTGGCCAACCTGGCCCAGGCCATCACCAGCCCCGGCGACGTGGTGCTGGCGCCCAATCCCAGCTACCCGATCCACGCCTTTGGCTTCATCATCGCGGGCGGCTCGGTGCGTCACATCCCGGCCCGCCCCGGCCCTGAGTTCCTGGAAGCGCTGGAACGCGGCGTGCAGCACTCGGTGCCCAAGCCGATGGCGGTGCTGCTCAACTTCCCGTCGAACCCCACGGCCTATGTGGCGGATCTGGATTTCTATGGGCAGGTGGTGGATTTCTGCCGCTTCCATAAGATCTGGATCCTGTCCGATCTCGCCTATGCCGAAATTTACTTTGGCGACGAACCGCCGCCGTCGGTGTTGCAGGTGCCGGGCGCGCGCGACATCTGCATTGAATTCACGTCGCTGTCCAAGACCTACAACATGCCCGGCTGGCGCATCGGCTTCGCGGCCGGCAACCGGCATCTGATCGGGGCCCTGACGCGCATCAAGTCGTACCTCGACTACGGCGCGTTCACGCCCATTCAGGTGGCCGCGACCGCCGCGCTCAACGGGCCGCAGGACTGCGTCGACGAAATCCGCACGCTGTACCGCAACCGGCGCGACGTGCTGATCGAGGGGCTGGCGCAAGCCGGGTGGGACGTGCCGTCGCCGCCCGCGACCATGTTCGCCTGGGCGCCGATCCCCAAGCCGTTCGAGCACCTGGGCTCGCTGGCTTTTTCGAAGCTCCTGATGGCCGAGGCCAAGGTCGCGGTCAGCCCCGGGGTTGGGTTCGGCGAGCATGGCGACGACCATGTGCGGATTGCCCTGGTCGAAAACCGCCATCGCATCCGGCAGGCGGTGCGCAACATCAAGGCCTTCATGGCATCGGCGGGCGCTTCCGTGACGGCGGACGAGCCGTCCTCCGGGGCTGCCTGACGGCCAGAAACAAAACGAGACGGATCCACGCATGAACGACCCCCATAAATCCGCTGCCCTTCACGTCGCCATTGCCGGGCTGGGTACCGTTGGCGCCGGCACCTTGCGGGTGCTGAGCGATCAGGCCACCTTGATTGCCCGGCGGGCCGGCCGTCCCGTTGTCGTCACCGCCGTGTCGGCGCGCGACCGCACCCGGGACCGGGGCGTGGATTTGTCGGCCTACACGTGGTTCGACGATCCGGTGGCCATGGCCCGGGACTCGGGCGCCGACGTGATCGTCGAACTGATCGGCGGGGCCGAGGGGGCCGCGCGCCAGGTGGTCGAGGCGGCCCTGGACGCCGGCCGGCACGTGGTGACGGCCAACAAGGCGCTGCTCGCCCACCACGGCACCGAGCTGGCGGCCCGGGCCGAGCGCGCGGGCGTGGGCCTGTTGTACGAAGCGGCGGTGGCCGGGGGCATCCCGATCATCAAGGCCCTGCGCGAGGGGCTGGCCGCGAACGAGATCCGCTCGGTTCAGGGCATCCTCAACGGGACGTGCAATTACATCCTCACGACGATGCGCGAAACCGGGCGGGATTTCGAATCCGTGTTGAGCGAGGCCCAGGCCCTGGGCTACGCCGAGGCCGATCCGACCTTCGATATCGACGGGATCGACGCCGCCCACAAGCTGGCCTTGCTGGTCAGCCTGGCCTTCGGCGCCCCCGTGGACCTGGCGGCGGTGTCGGTGCAGGGCATCCGTCACGTATCGGCCCTGGATATCCGGTTCGCCGGCGAGCTGGGCTACCGGATCAAGCTGCTGGCCTCGGGCGAGCGCCTGGGCGATGGCATCGACGCGCGCGTGGCCCCGGTCATGGTGCCCCTGGATGCCCCGCTGGCTCATGTCGAGGGGGTCTACAACGCGGTGGTGACCGAGGGCGACATCGTTGGCCGGTCGGTGTTCCAGGGCCGGGGGGCCGGAGCCGGGCCCACCGCTTCGGCCGTGGTCGCCGATCTCGTCGATCTCGCGCGCGGGCACCAGGTGCCGGTTCTCGGGGTTCCGGTGGAGGGGCTGACCCAGGCCGGCACCGCCGCCACGCCCGGCAGCCGGCCCGAGCGCTATTATGTCCGCCTCATGGTGCTGGACCGCCCCGGTGTCTTCGCCGAGGTGGCCGACATCCTGCGCGAGGAACGGGTTTCGATGGAATCCATCCTCCAGCACGGCCGCGATCCCGGCGAGTGCGTGCCCGTGGTCATGATCGTGCACGACACCGAGGAAGAGGTGCTCAAGCGGGCCATCGCGCGGATTGCCACCTTGTCCACCATGGTCGAGCCGCCGCGCGTCATCCGGATCGCCCGGTTGTAAACCGGCTTCGGGGGGCGATCCGGTTCATGAACGGGGAAACGGTGGTGCCGCGAGGGGGCGGGAAGCTCCCGGTGGCGCCCGGGGGCAGTCCTTCCCCCTGACCCCCGCGTTTCCTGGTTTTGGTGTGTTACAGCCTTTTTGTTGTACTCAAGGCGGCACCGGACGGGTATGCTGTCCGGCGAGGTCGGAAGGGGGGGAGACCGACCGGCGCCGTTTCCTGGTTTTCGTGTTCCCGCAAAGGAGTTCCCCCCCGTGTCGGCTCCCGCCAGTTTCCGCAACGATGCCGCCCTGACCGCCGCCCTTGACCGCAACCTGGCCTTGGACGTGGCCCGCGTCACCGAAGCCGCCGCCATCGCCGCCGCCCGTCACATGGGCCGGGGCGACGAGCGCGCCGCCGATCTGGCCGCGACCGCGGCCATGCGCGAGGCCCTCACCGCCGTGCCCATGGCCGGCGTGATCGCCGTGGGACCCTCGGCCGATCCCGAGGACGGCCTGTTTCGCCTGGGCGAGGCGGTGGGCGATGGCAACGGTCCGGCCATCGACGTGGGCGTGACTCCCCTGGAAGGCGGCACCATCTGCGCCATGGGCGCCCCCAACGCCACCGCCTGCATGGCCCTGGCGCCCAAGGGCGGCCTGCTGTCCGTGCCCCCGATCTACATGGAAAAAATCGCCGTCGGGCCCGGGGTGCCACCGGGGACCGTGAGCCTGGAAGCCGACGCGGACGAAAACGCCCGCGCCCTGGCCGCCCAGCGGGGCGTGCCGGTGTCGTCGCTGCTGGTGTGCGTGCTCGACCGGCCGCGCAACGAAGCGGTGGTGGAACGCCTGCGCGCGGTGGGCGCGCGGATTACCTTGATTTCCGATGGCGACGTGTCGGGCGTCATCGCCGTGGGTCTGCCCGAAACCGGGGTGGACATGTACCTGGGCTCGGGCGGGGCCGCCGAGGGCGTGCTGGCCGCCGCCGGGCTGCGGTGCCTGGGCGGCTTCATGCAAGGCCGCCTGATGGCGCGCACGGATAGCGAAAAGCTGGCCTTGCGCGCCGCCGGCCACGAACCGGGCCGCCTGCTGGAAATGGACGATCTGGTGCCGGGCGAGGCCATGTTCGCCGCCACCGGGGTGACCGACGGCGCCTTGCTGCGCGGCGTGCGGCTGCATGCCGACAGCGCGCGTTCGTGCACCTTGGTGATGCGCTCACGGACGCGGTCCATTCGCCTGATCGACACCCGCCACGATCTGCGCCACGACGCGCGCTACGATGCCCGCCACGAGCACCGCCACGAAACCACCCCCGACGCGCTTTAGGGGCCCGTCATGACGGAGGCAAGAACGCCCCCCCAAGGAGAGTCCCCCGAGGCGATGCTGGGCGTGACCCGGTCGGTGGGCGGGCGGCGTTGGGTGCGCCGTCCGGGGGACGAGCGCCAGGCCCTGGCCATCAGCCAGCGCCTGGGCGTGCCCGAGGTGCTGGGGCGTGTCCTGGCCGGGCGCGGCGTCACGGTGGAAAGCGCGCCCGTCCATCTTGATCCCACCTTGCGCGCCCTGCTGCCCGACCCCGCCCACCTGCGCGACATGGACCGGGCGGTGGCCCGCCTCGCGGCCGTGGTGCAGGCGGGCGAGACCCTGGGCGTGTTCGGGGACTACGACGTGGACGGCGCCACCTCGACCGCGCTGTTGCACCGGTTTTTCAGGGACCTTGGCGTGCCGGTGCGGGTGCACATTCCCGATCGCCTGGAAGAAGGCTATGGCCCCAACACCCCGGCCCTGTTGCGCCTGCAAGAGGCCGGGGCCACGGTGGTGATCACGGTGGATTGCGGGATCAGTGCCTTCGAGCCCCTGGCCGAGGCCCGGGCCGCCGGCCTGGAAATCATCGTGTGCGACCACCACGAAGCGCGCGCCGCCTTGCCCGAGGCGCTGGCGGTCATCAATCCCAAGCGCCTGGATGAAACCAGCCCGCACCGCCATCTGGCGGCGGTGGGGGTTGCCTTCCTGCTGATCGTGGGGGTCAACCGGGCCTTGCGGGACGCCGGCTGGTTCGAAAAAGCGGGCCGCGCGCCGCCGGACTTGATGACCTTGCTGGATCTGGTCGCCCTGGGCACGGTGTGCGACATGGTGCCCCTGGTCGGGGTCAACCGCGCCCTGGTGCGCCAGGGGCTGAAGGTGATCGCCCGCCGGGGCAACCCCGGCCTCAACGCCCTGGCCGAGGTGGCGCGGGTGAGCGAGGCCATGAACGCTTTTCACCTGGGGTTCCTGCTGGGCCCCCGGGTCAATGCCGGCGGACGGGTGGGGGAAGCGGGCATGGGCTCGGCCTTGCTGGCCTCCGACGATCCCGTGGCCTGCCTGGAGATGGCCCGCCATCTGGATGCCTGGAACGCCGCGCGCAAGGATATCGAGGCCGAGGTGCTGGCCCAGGCCATCGAGCAGGCCGAAAGTGCTCCTCCCGCCGACGTGCCGCTGGTGTTCGTGGTCGGGCGCGACTGGCACCCGGGCGTGCTGGGCATCGTGGCCAGCCGCCTGAAGGAACGCTACGGCCTGCCGGCGTGCGTGGTCGCCCTGGAAGGAGGCCTGGCCAAGGGGTCGGGGCGGTCGGTGACCGGCCTTGACCTGGGGCGCGCGGTGATCGCGGCCCGCGAGGCGGGCTTGCTGGAGGCCGGGGGCGGGCATGCCATGGCCGCCGGCTTCACCGTGACCGAGGCGGCCTTGCCCGCTTTTCGCGCTTTCTTGGGGGAAGGGCTGCTGGCCCAGAAGGGGGAGGACATGCTGGAATCCCGGCTGGATCTGGATGGCCTTCTGGATGTGAAAGGCGTCACGCCCGATCTGGTCCGCGCCCTGGACCAGGCCGGCCCCTTTGGCGCCGGGAACCCCGACCCGGTGTTCGCGCTGCCCGGGGTGCGGGTGATCCGCGCCGACGTGGTGGGAACCGGGCATGTGCGCTGCATCCTCGGGGGCGTGGGGGGCGGATCGCTGAAGGGGATGGCGTTTCGCGCCGCCGATTCCGAGATCGGCCATGCCTTGTTGTCCGCCGGCTCCGTGCCCGTGCACGTGGCGGGGCAGATCCGCGCCGACACCTGGCAGGGGCGCGACGGGGTTCAGTTCCTGATCGAGGACGTGGCGCGGGCGCCTTCTTGAGGGGAATTTTCCTGGTTGGGGGGGAGGTCCGGCTTTTGGCGTTGCCTCCGGATGAAAGCCAGGAGGCGACTGGTTGCGGTGTAATAAAACCAATAGGCTGCCCTGCGCCGTGGGGACGGGAAACGGGGGCGCTTCGCTCCTGTCTTTCGCTTGACGACGAGCCGGCCGGGTGCCTATCGTTCTGCGCGTTTTAAGGAAACAGGTTCCCCGCCGCCCTTGGGAGGTGGGGATTAAAAGGGAACGTCGGTGCGGCCCTCCGGGGCCAAAGCCGCGACTGCCCCCGCAACTGTAAGCGGTGAGCGAGCCCGCCCTTGATGCCACTGGTCCCAAAGCCGGACCGGGAAGGCTGGCGGCCTTGCCTCGACCCGCGAGTCAGGAGACCTGCCGTTTCCGTTCCGTGCTTTATCCTCCGGGCGGGGTGTCCCGGTGGAGCGGGATCGATCAGGCCCCGGCCGGCGTTGGCCAGGGGGCTCGGCTGGCCTTTCCCCCCCCATCGTCTCTCCCTTGTCTCCCGGATTGCCAGGGAGAATTCCTTATCATGCATATCATGGAAGGCTACTTGCCGCCGCTGCACGCCGCCGCCTGGGCGGCCGCGGCCGCGCCCTTCGTGATCGTGGGCGCCGTCAAGGTGGTGCGCACGGTGCGCGAGCATCCCGAATCCCGCTTGCTGCTGGCCGCCTCGGGCGCGTTTACCTTTGTGCTGTCGGCCCTGAAAATGCCCTCGGTCACCGGAAGCTGCTCCCACCCCACCGGGGCGGGCCTGGGAACGGTGCTGTTCGGGCCCTCGGTCATGACCTTCATGTGCAGCATTGTTTTGCTTTTCCAGGCCTTGTTGCTGGCCCATGGCGGACTGACAACCCTGGGCGCCAACATTTTTTCCATGGGCATCGCGGGGCCGTGGGTGGGGTGGCTGGTGTGGCGCTCCTTGCGCGGGATCGGCGCCTCGCTTGAGCTTTCGGTGTTTGCCGCCGCCGCGCTGGCCGACCTGGCCACTTACTGCGTGACCGCCCTTCAGCTGTCCCTGGCTTTCCCGGATCCCGTGAGCGGGGTGGCGGGTGCCGCCGGCAAGTTCCTGGGCGTGTTCGCCGTCACCCAGGTGCCGCTCGCCATTGTCGAAGGCCTGCTGACGGTTGCGATCATGAACCGCCTGTCGCGCTACAACGTCGGCGAGCTGCGTCAGCTTGCCGTGATCCGCTAAGCCAGGGGGAGCCGTTCCATGAGCTTTTTGCGTGATACCCGCCTTGTCCTGGCCCTGGCCGTGGGCATTTTGCTGATCCCCCTGTTCATGCCCAGCCTGAAGACCGCCGAGTTCGCGGGCGCCGATGGCGAGGCGGAAGGCGTGATCGCCGAACTCGCCCCCGACTATCAGCCGTGGGCCGAAGCGTGGTGGGAACCCCCCAGCGGGGAAATCGAAAGCCTGCTGTTCGCGCTCCAGGCGGGCCTGGGCGCCGGCGTGCTCGGCTACGTGCTGGGCCTGCGTCGGGGGCAGGCGCAAGGTTCCGGGCGCGCGCGCGACGAATGATCACCCGCTTCGATCTGGCGGCCCACACCGGCCGCTGGGCGCGCCGGGGCGCGGGGGGAAAGGTGGGTCTGGCCGTCGGTCTGCTGGCCGTCGCCCTGGCCGCCCCCGCGCCCTGGGGGGCGGGCGTGGCGTTGCCCGCCGCCCTGGCCCTTGCCCTGGGCCCGGCTGGCGTGCCGGGGCGGGTGGTGGGGGCGGTGATGGCCGCGCCGGTGGGCTTCCTGGCCCTGTCGGCGCCGCTGCTCGCGGTGTCGGTCGCGTGGGATCAGGGGCTTGTGCTGGCGTGGTCGGAGGAAGGGGCGTGGAACGCCGCCTTCCTCGCCGTGCGCGCCCTGGCCGGAACCGCCTGCCTTGCCCTGCTGGCCTTGACCACCCCGCTGCCGCAGGTCATCGGGATGTTGCGCCGGCTGGGCCTGCCCCTGGTCCTGGCCGATCTCGTGATCCTGACCTACCGCATGGTCTTTTTGCTGGGCGACAGCGCGCTCACGGGGATGCGCGCCCAGCAGGCCCGGTTGGGCTACGAGGGCTTTCGCGGTTCGTTGCGTTCGCTCGCCTGGCTGGCCAGCGGGCTGCTTGTGCGCACCGTCGAGCGCGCCCGACGCCTGGAAGGCGGGCTGGCCGCGCGGGGGCTTGATGAAACCGCGTCCGTGCCCTGGGCCTCGTCGCCCACCCGGGTTTCCGAATGGGGGCTCGCCCTGGGGCTGCCCCTGGTTCTGGCCGCCCTGGCGGAGGGGCTGGCCCTGGGCGGCGCCGGAGCCCTGGCCGGATGGGCCCGGGCGATGGTCGCCTGGGGGGGCGGTTTTCTGTAAGGCCCGGGCCACGCGCCCGCGCGGCTCTCTCGTGTCCGCGCCGGCGCGCGCGGGATTCTTTCCGACTGGAGGTTTTTCCTGGCATGAGCGACCACGCCGCTGCCCTGATCGAGGCGCACGGACTCGTTTTTGGCTACCCGGGCCGGGAGGCTCCCGCCCTTGATGGGGTTTCCCTGCGCGTGCCCCGGGGCACGCGCCTGGCCCTTCTTGGTCCCAACGGTGCGGGCAAGACCACGGTGCTGATGCACCTGAACGGCGCCTTGCGCCCCCGCGCGGGCGAGGTATGCCTGGACGGCGTGCCCCAGGGCTACGATCGCGCGGCCCTGCGCGCCTGGCGCCAGCGCGTTCAGCTTGTCTTGCAAGATCCGGATGATCAACTGTTCGCCGCCTCGGTGGCCGAGGACGTGGCCTTCGGGCCCCACAACCAGGGCCTGGCGGCCGCCGAGATCGAACGGCGCGTTGCCGGCGCCCTGACCGACCTGGACCTGGAGCCCCTGGCGGCGTTGCCTCCTCATCTGCTGTCGCATGGCCAGCGCAAGCGCGTGGCCCTGGCCGGCGCGCTGGCCATGGCGCCCGAGGTTCTGATCCTCGACGAACCCACGGCCGGGCTGGATCACCAGGGCGAACGCCGGCTGCTGGAAACCCTGGCCCGCCTGCACGCGCGGGGCACCACCTTGGTGCTGTCCACCCACGACGTGGACCTGGCCCATGCCTGGGCCGATCAGGTGGCGCTGTTCGCCGCCGGTCGGGTGATCGCCTGCGGCCCGCCGGCGGATATCTTGGGGGATTTCAACCTTCTTGGCGCCGCCGGTCTGGCCGCGCCGGCGGTGGTGCGCGTGGCCCGGGCCCTGGAGGAGGCGGGGATTCCCCTGGGAAATCCGCGCGGCCGGGATCTGGACGCGTTGGTCGCGCGGATCCGGGCGTCTTGCGGATCCATGGCCGGGAGGAAGGACGGCCCCGACGCGGCCGCGTTCGGGAAGCCCCGGGGAACAGGGGGCGCCGCTTTTTTCTGACTCCCCTATAGCGACAGGCGACCCGCCTACAGCGACAGGCGGCCCGCCGCGACCAGGGCGGAAACGGTTGCCGCCGCCATCACCCCCAGGGCGCCCAGGGCCAGGGCCAGGCGGTGATCGGGAACCGGCTCCCCTTCGGGCATGTCATCGAATGGCGCGTCGAAAAGCGGATCGAAGCCATGCGGCGGGGCCGGCACCCCGGCAGCCCCGGAGGGCGCCGTCCCGGCCAAGGGCGGGTTCGGGCTTTCGGGCGGGGGAGGGGAGGCGTTGGCGGAGGACAAGGCGGGGGCAGGGGCAAGATCGGGTCCGCCCCCGGGCGTCGGGGCTTCTTCCGGCGCGGGCGCGGCGAGATCCACGCGTGGCGCCGGTTCGGGAAAACGGGTTTCCGCACGCCGGGCCGGCATCGGGCTGGAAAGCGCGGGCATGGGCTCCGGGGCACGCAGATAGTCAACGCGGGGGGGCTCGGTCCCGGCGACGGGCGCCTTCGGTTCGGGAGCCGCCGGCTGGGCCGGGGCCGCCGGCTGGGCCGGGGCCATCGCTTGAGCCGGAACCGCCGGCTGGGCCGGGGCCGCTGGCTGGGTCGGGGCCGCTGGCTGGGTCGGGGCCGCTGGCTGGGCCGGGGCCATCGCTTGAGCCGGGGCCATCGCCTGGGCCGGATCCATCGGCGGGGAGGAGGAAGCAGGCGCGGGCGCCTTGATTCGTACCCGGGCGCGCGGGGGCGGGGCCTTGGACGTCATGGCCGGGGCGTCGGGGCTCTCCTCCTGGCGGGGCGGCGGGGCGGGGTCGGGCACGGAGCTGGCACGTCTGACCGGCGCGCTCGCGGAGTCCCCGAGGGAGGCGCGGGGAGCCCGTCCATTCGCGGGGTCGCCCGGCTGGCCGCCGGTCATCGCGGGCGGCGCGGGGGCAAACAAAGGGGGCACCCAGGACTCAAGGCGGGTGTTGGGGACCTCGAAGGCCTTGAGCGGGACGGCGGGCCGGGGAGTCCGGCGCGGACGGGAGGGGGGAGGGGCCGTGTCGCGTGCCAAGGGAGAAGCTCCGGAGGCCGGGGAGGCGCGGCCGGCGGGACTGGTCGCGGGTGCGCCGGGAACGCCGTGCCTGTCGTCGGAGGGGGGAGACCCGGGTGCATGATCCAGAATACCGACAAACCAGTCCTCGGTCCCATGAGGTCGTTTCGTCGATTCGCCCAACAAGTACTTGAGTCCACGCCCGCGGCCGGTGAGATCCTCGGGGGGGTCGGAGTGTCGGGAGGAACTGCCGCCATCAGGCATTGCCGTGTCCTTTCAGGCCGGTGCGGATCGACGTCGAGAATTCGGGCGAAGAATCTGTTTGTTCTCGCGGATCCTAGGCGCCAAGCCCTTAAAAAAGTCTCTCCCATCCCGACCGGGAAGAGCAAGTCTCTCGACCGCGCTTCGGTTTCCCCTTAAATCCTTTGGACGGTGCACGCTCAGGCACTACAACAAAAGAATGCCTTTTGTGCGTTCGTCATCCAGTGCAAGGCCCGGTTCCCCCGCTCCCGGAGGCCCCATGATCCCCCTGTCTTCGCCGTCCCGTTTCGTCCGCTCCCGGTCCCGGACTCCGGGGCGATGACCTCCTCCGGCTCCCCGTCATCCCCCTCGCCCCCGCCCGCGTCCTCCTGGCATCAGGCCCTGGTTCTGGAAGCCGGCGCCAACGCCTACCTGGCGTTCTGGGCCAGCCTGACCCCCGTCACCCTCGGGCGGCTGGCCTCGGTCGCCCGCGACGAGGTGCGGTTGTGCGACCCCAGGGCCGATGCGTGCGGGCGCGACGCCGTGCAGGCGTGGCTTTCGGCGCTTTTCCGCCGGACGACGGCGCCACGCGTCCAGGTCCGGGCCTGGGCATGGGGAGGCGAGCGCGTCTTGCTGGTGCGCTGGAGTTTTTCAGCCACGCTTGGGCGCGCCCACCCCGTTTCCCGCCCCTTGCGCGTGGAAGGGATGAGCGAAATCACCCTGGCGGACGATGGCCGGGTGTGCTTGCACAAAAACTACCATGCCGGCCCGGGGCCAAGCGGGCGCCCGCGCCCGGACGGGCCATGCGGGCGCCCGCGCCCGCGTCCGGACGGGGAGGACACTTCCGGGTAAGAGGGGCGCGGACGGCGTTACGACAGGGTTTGCAACAGGTCGCAGGAAGGCAGGGGCTCTTCGTCGGCGAAGCGGGCGCGGATCATTTCCACCTCATCCCATGCTTTCAGGAAGGCCGCCACGCAGGTGGGATCGAAGTGGGTGCCGCACCCTTCCCGCAGGAACTGTTGGGCCTGTTCCACCGTCCAGGCCCGCTTGTAGGGCCGCTCGCTGGTCAGCGCGTCGAACACATCGGCCACCGCCACGATGCGCCCGGCCAGGGGAATGGTGTCACCCGTCAGACCGTTGGGGTAGCCCGTGCCATCCATTTTTTCATGGTGGGTCAAGGCAATCTCGGCCCCCAGGCGGATCAGGTCGGAATCACTGCCGCCCAGAATGGAAAAGCCCATGGCGGCGTGGCTTTTCATCACCTGGAACTCGTCGGGGGTCAGGCGCCCCGGCTTGAGCAAGATGGCGTCGGGAACCCCCAGCTTGCCCACGTCGTGCATCGGCGCCGCGCGCAAGATCAGGTTGCACGCGTCCGCCGGCAGGCCCAGGCGTTGGGCGATCAGGTGGGAATAGTTGGCCATGCGCAAAATATGGCCGCCGGTTTCGGGATCGCGGAACTCGGCCGCCTTGGTCAGACGGATGATCAACTCGTGCTCGCGGGTGCTGATCATCCGGGTGGCCGCCTCCACCTCCTGGGCCAGCCGGTGGTTCCAGTCGATCTGACGCAGGTGGCTGCGCCGCAGGGCCAGCAGGTTGTTGAGCCGCACCCGCATTTCGGTGGCATCGACCGGCTTGGCCAGGAAATCGGTGGCCCCGCATTCCAGGGCCTTGTGCCGGGTGCTGCGCTCCCCGGCGGCGGTGATCATCACCAGAGGGATGTCGTGCCCTTCCGGCCGGCGCCGGATGCGGGTGATGAACTCCAGGCCATCCATGCCGGGCATCAGGTAGTCCAGAACGATCATGTCGGGCATGGCCCGTTCGCACCGGGCCATGGCCGCCAGGGGATCGGTCTCGCACACGATGGCCAGATCCTGCCCCGTCCGCTGGGCGATGCTTTTATAGATGATCAGGTTGGTCTCGTCGTCGTCGAGAAGGAGAAGATCCATGGGAAAAGTCCAACCGTGGCCTTGGGGGCCATGAAAAAGGCGTCGCCCTTCCTCGTGCCAGGGGGCCCCTTGAGCGCGTCCGGTCAGGGGCGCGGCGGAAGCCCCATGGAAGCCCGGTACAAGGCCCGCTGGGAGTCGCGCCCCCGGCGTTCGGTGATGGCGTCCCACGCCTGGGCAACGGCGTCAAGAGCCGGTTGAACCGCCACCGTGCCCGCCAGAACGCCAGACATTTGTTCCTCGAAGGCTTCGGTGTATTCGTTGAAGCCAGGAAGGCGCAGATCAAGGGCAACGTTCGGGGAATCCAGGCTGGACTTGATGACGCCCAGGTAATCAGCCGCCGCCCGGCGGGAAAAAACCCGTGTCCAGGCATCGATTTCGGAAAAATGGCTATAACGATAAGGATTTACGCCCGTGCTTCCGTCCAGTACGTCGGCCAGGCTGTTGGCGACACTGGAAAACCACATGATATAGTGCCAGGCTTCTTGTGGGTGGGGCGCATTGCGCGGGACCGCCGCCACCCAGCCTCCAAACGCCAGGAAAGGCACCCGGCGCCCATGGGGAACGGTTTCCCAGGCCCGGGTCCTGCTGTTCCAGACCTCGCTCGCGCCGGGCAGGACGAAATAGCCGACCTTGTCCACGATCCTGGACAAGGCGGTGTTTTCGGCCATGGGGCCGGTATCGCCCCAGTCCAGGGTCAGGGCCGTGCGTCCTTCGATGAAGGCCTTCCGGCTTTCGGCAATGCCGTAGTGCACCGCGTCGGGCGGGCAGAACCGCAGGATGTCCACGTAATCGGAAATGGCCCGCACCCAGCCCGGATTGTTGACCTCTGGTTTCATGGTGTCGGGATCGAAGAACTGGGCCCCGGTCTGCCCCGGGGGATTGGTGTAGGCGGCGGCGCGGGCGAAGGCGGTCCAGAACTGTTGCCCGCCCCGGGCAAAAGCCTCGGCGGTGCCATAAAGCGGCGTGCCATCGGGCCCGGGCCGGCCGGTGAAGAATTCCGCGATGGCGCGGTATTGCTTCCAGGTCGTGGGGGGCATCAGCTCGAAGCCGTAGCGGGCGGCGAATTCACGCCGGTTGTCGGGATCCTCGAACAGGTCGCGCCGGTAATAGCCGCTGAACAGATCGCCATCGACGGTGACCGACAGCCAGCGCCCATCCCATTTCATCAGGCGATCGCGAAAGGTCGGATGAATGTCGTCGAAGGACTCATCCTCGGCCACCCACGAAGGCACTTCCTGCAGGTAGGGGGCGAAATCCCCCGCCCAGGCCGGGGCGTAGAAAATCACGTCGAACGGGGGTGCCGAGCCATTCAGGGCCGCCAGCTCGCGTTCATAAAGGTGTCCGAAAGGAATCCGCTCCACACTCACGCCCATCGGGGTCGGGTGGGCGGAAGCCCGCGCCACCCAGGTCGCGCCATGGCTTTCGGCCGGGCCCCCAATGGCCGAGGCATCCTGAACCGCGATCCTCAAGGCCGGGGCGGAGGGGGAGGCGTCGGCCGGGCCCGACTCAGGAGACGAAGCGGCCCATGCCGGGGGCAGGCTCCCTGTCCCCAGGCCCGAAAGAAACGCAAGCACCACCAAAAGGTGATACCTTGGCACGGTGCGGATTATGATCGACATTCGACCTTCTGGCCCCTCTGCCGTGCTCTTTAGCCTGGATCAGGACATTAGCCTCAGGGTATAAACCGACCACGCGCCCCCGGGCAACCGAAATGGCTTATAGCCAGAGGGTGGGGGGTGAAGCCGGGGCGCCGCATGGGTCGTGATCCTTGTTTTTCCCGTTGGGACCGAAAGGAAGGCGGTGCAGCATGAGCAAGGTGTGGACGGCGACCAGCCTGCTTTTCCTTCTGGTCCTTCTTGGAGGCATTGCCCTGGCGGGCAGCGCCCTGGCGCAGGGCGACGCCACGACTCCCCGGAAAGGCCCGGTGATCGGGTTTTCCCAGGCCACGACGGTTGAACCCTGGCGCCTTTTGTTTAACGAGGAGTTGCGCGCCGAGGCGGCCCGCCATCCCGAGGTCACCGTGCTGATGGCCGACGCCAACGACAGCGTCGCCCAGCAGGTCACCGACATGGAAGGCTTCATCAAGCGCAAGGTCGACGCGATCTTGATCTCGCCCAAGGAGTCGGCGGAGCTGACCCCGGTGGTGATCAAGGCCGCCGACGCGGGGATCCCGGTGTTCGTCCTCGACCGCAACGTGGAGACCGACCGCATCACCCAGTTCATTGGCGGCGACAACCGTGCCATCGGGCGGGCGGCCGGGCACTACGCCGTGCAGCTGCTGGGCGGCGAGGGCAAGGCCCGGGGCATGATTTTCGAGGTCTGGGGCGGCATGAAAACCCGCCCGAGCCAGGATCGCCACGACGGCTTTCACGAGGTCGTTGAACGCGAACCGGGGATCCGCTTCGTGGGCCAGCCGGTGGACTGCGACTGGAAACAGCATCTGGCCTACGAGGCCATGCTGGATATCCTGGACAAGGAACCCCGGATCGATCTGGTTTATGCCCACAACGATCCCATGGCCTATGGCGCGTGGATGGCGGCGCGCGACGAGGGCCGGGCCGAGGGCATCGCCTTCCTTGGCATCGACGGCATTCCCTCGGAAGGCGTGCGCTGGGTGCGCGACGGGGTTTTGTCGGCGACTTTCCTGTACAAAACCCCTGGCGACGAAGGCCTGCGCCAGGCCTTGAAGTTTCTGGCCGGAGAACCGATCGCGCGCACCCTCACCTTGCCCACCGAGGTGATCGACCGGCAGCGGGCCGAGGAAATCCTGGCTGCCCGCAAGAATCAACCCTGACGCCCGCGCCCGCGGGGCTTTCTTGCGTTCGCTGCTTGCCTCTTGAATCCAAGGCGGCAAGGATCAGGTCTTCTTCCCCAGGGCGTTTGCGTTTTGTCCCGTGCCGGACGGGGGCGCGCAAACGCCCAGGGGGTTTCCAGGAAGACAAGGAGGCTCGGGCCTCCGAACCGGGACAGGCGCGGCGATCATGCGGGCCGTTCATTTCAAATCCAAGACCTGGGCCGCGCTCGCCATCGCGGCGACCGCGTTGCTTTCCGTTGGAGCAACCGCGATCGCCGTTGCCACCTTCGACAGCCTGGGCACGGCGATCAAGGTGACGACCGGGGAGACCATCCCCGCCCTGGGAGCCGCCTTGCGCTTGCAGGAGTCCACTACGGTTCTGGCCGCGTCGGCGCCGGTGCTGATCGCCTCGCGCGATCGCGACCAGCTGGCGGCCGAGTACGAACGCATGTCGGATGTGCTGGAGCAGGGGGTGGCGGGCCTGGAAACCCTGCGGCGCATCGGGCGCAGCCGGCCCGCCGATCTGATCGAGGCCCAGGGCCAGGACCTGGCCCACTCCCTGGCCGACATGAAGGAGGCCACCCTTCAGGCCATCGCCTTGTCCGAGGAACGGGCCGCCTTCCTGCGCTCCATCGCCGATGCCCAGGAATCCCTGCTGCAAACCGTCAGTCCCATGATCTATGGCGCCCGCGCCCAGCTTGACCTGCTGGCCCGGCGCACCGTGCGCGCCAGCAGCCGCTCGATGCGGGTGGTGCTCGATGTCCATGGCGCCCGCCTGGACAGTCTGCGCCGCTTGCAAGACGCGGCCCAGGCCGTGCCCCAGGCCAGGCCAACCCACGCCGGAGCCGTGCAACGTCTGGGCGATGCCATCCAGGACGTGAAGGGGCATTTCGAGGCGTCCTTGATGGCCCCGCTGCCGGATCTGCTGATCGCGGCCAGCGCCAACCCGGTGGATCAGACGGGAACCGCGTGGCGAACCGCCCTGTCCGGCTGGATCGACGCGCGCCTGCGGAGCGAGGCCCAGGACCTGGAATCCCTTCACGCGGTGGTGGCCGACGGGCTGGACACGGCGATTTCCGACCTGATGGCCGGGGCCGTGCGGGATTTCGGCTATATCGTCGACATCAAGGCCGAGGGCAACCAGATCATCGGCCTGTTGAACACGGCCGCCAACGCCCAGACCGAGGTCGCCTTGCCGTCCTTGCAGGGGCGGATGGATCAGTCGCTGGCCATTTTCGCCGACGCGGCCGAAATTTTCCAGCGCAGCAGCCTGGCCCAGCGCAATCCGGTGCTGGTCGAAAGCCTGATGAAAACCCGCGATACGCTGGTGGCCCTGGGGCAGGGCCCGGAAAGCGTGTTTGTCCTGCGCCGGCGTGAAATCGAGGACGAAGCCCGCTTGCAGGCCCTGCTGGCCAGCAACCGGCACATGGCCCAGCAACTGGGCCAGGCGGTGCACACCCTGGTTGCCTCCATGCAAGACGAGGTGAACCGTCGAGGCGCCGGTCTGGGCCAGTCGGTGCTGTCGAGCAAGGCCATGCTGGCGTTGCTGTGCGCGGGCTCCTTGCTGCTGGCCGCGGCCATTGGCATTGTCACCTTGCGCGAGCTGGAGGCCAACGAACGCGCCTTGCGCAACGCCCGCGATGCCGCCGAAGTGGCCAACGACGCCAAATCCGACTTCCTCGCGACCATGAGCCATGAGATCCGCACCCCGATGAACGGAGTCATCGGCATGGCCGGGCTGCTGCTGGATACCCCCCTTGATTCGGAACAGCGGCGCTATGCCCAGGCCATCAACGATTCCGGCGAGGCCCTGCTGACCATCATCAACGACATTCTCGATTTTTCGCGCATGGAGGCGTTTCGCCTGAACCTGGAGCCGGCCGATTTCGACATGGTGGGGCTGATCGACAGCGTGGTGGAAATCCTCTCCCCGCGTGCCCAGGCCAAGGGGATCGAGATCGCCCAGGGTCTGGATCCTCAAGCCCGGGGCTGGTTCCATGGCGATGCCGGCCGGCTGCGCCAGATCCTGCTCAACCTTGCCGGCAACGCGGTCAAGTTCACCGAACAGGGGTGGGTCTCGGTGCAGGTGAGCGTGGTCCCCGCGAGCGCCGAGGCCAGCCCGCCCCCTGACACCATTCCCCCCCCCGCCGGGGAAGACGCCACGACCCTGATCTTGGGAACGCTGTCGGTTCCCGCCGACGACCCGCCGCGCGTGGTGATCCGCTTCGAGGTGTCGGATTCCGGCGTCGGAATCCCGGCCGAGGCCCTGCCGCGCCTGTTCAACCGCTTTTCCCAGGTGGACAGCACCGCCCGGCGCCGGTTCGGAGGCAGTGGCCTGGGGCTGGCTATTTCGCGCCGGCTGGTGGATCTGATGGGCGGGCGCCTGGGCGTGCGCAGTCAAGGCGGCGTGGGGAGCACCTTTTGGGTGGAGGTGCCGTTGCGTGCCCTTCCCGATCATCCCCCGGCCGACGTCGCGGTGTTCGATCAACTGCGAAACCACCCGATCCTGGTCGTCGATGATCTTCAAATCAATCGCAGCTTGCTCAAGCGGCAGCTGGAATCCTTTGGCTTGAGCGTGGAAACAACGGGCGACGGCGTTCAGGCCTTGCAGGCATTGGCCGCCGCGCGCGACGCCGGCCGGCCGTTTCGCTTCGTGCTGCTTGATCAGATGATGCCGGGCATGACCGGCCTGGACGTGGCCAAGGTCATCCACGACGATCCGACCTTGAGCCGGGATGCGCTGGTGGTGCTGCTGACCTCGGGGGGAGCGGTGCCCGGCGAGCGGGCGACGCTTGCCGACCAGGGCGTGGCCCTGGTGTGCCTGAAGCCCATCCGGGTGCACCTGCTGCTGGCCGAACTGGTGCGTCTGGAAAGCCGGCGCGAGGCCACCGACCGGCCGGCGCAACCGGCGAAGCCAAGAGTTCCGCAAAAGGCCCTGCGTATCTTGCTTGCCGAGGACAACATAACGAACCAACAAGTAGCCGCCGGGCGGCTGCGTCGCATGGGGCACCGGGTGGATATTGTCGCCAATGGTGCCGAAGCGGTGGAAGCGGTGCGTTCCTTCCCGTATGATCTGGTGTTCATGGACATCCAGATGCCGGAAATGGACGGCTACGAGGCGACAGCCCGTATCCGGGATTTGCCCTCTTCGGCGGCGACGGTGCCGATCATCGCCATGACGGCCAATGCCCAGGAGTCCGATCGCGCCCGCTGCCTGGCGGCGGGCATGAACGATTATGTTGCCAAACCCTTCCAACAGGCGACCATTCAAGCCATGATCGACACCTGGGGCGGTGCCCCTGCCTCTTCTCCTTCCGATGCGCCCCCCCCCTCGAACCCGGAGCTGCCCCTTCGGCAGGGCGATCCCGTGTTCGACCGCGATACCCTGGTCGATCTGCTCGACGTGATTGGCGAGGAGGAACTGGGACGCTTGGCCGCGTTGTTCTTCGACCGCGAGGGCCCGGAACTGGAAACGCTGAAAACCGCCGGCGCCGCGCGCGATGGGGCGGTGCTGCGCCGCCTCGCGCACCGTTTGAAGGGGGCTTCGGGGAATCTGGGGTTCCTGGCCCTGTCCCGGGCGGCCGACCGCCTGGAAAAGGCCGCCCTGGGTGACACCGACGGGAACCACGATGCCCTGGTCGCCGAGGTTGTTTCCTGCTTCCAGGTCACCCTGGGGGGCTGGCAGGCTGGAGACTGGCGTTTGGATGGCGCGCACGCCTGATGATCGGAACCGAAAAGCCCGAACCGCTTTTCGGATAGGTCGAACGTAAAATAGAGTGAGAGCGCCGTGTCCGGGTCCGGTTCGACGCGCGGGCGCCATGAAGGCCCGTGGGCCGGTTTTGTCGTCGGGTAACGCGTTTTCACTTTCCTGGCCCCGGCCGTCCGGCTCCTGCCCTCGAAGGATTTCGAGGCGGGAGGCACGGTGGTGGCCTTTTTGTTTTCTGGAGATTTTGCCGACATGAAGAAGGGCGCTCCCGTCCCCCCTCCGCCCCAGGACATCAAGGAAACGCCGCTGGCCGAGGCCTTGTCGGAACGCTACCTGGCCTATGCCCTGTCGACGATCGTTTCGCGCTCGCTCCCCGATGTGCGCGACGGGCTCAAGCCGGTGCACCGGCGGCTTTTGTACGCCATGCGTCTGCTGAAACTCGACCCCGGGTCGGGGTTCAAGAAATGCGCGCGCGTGGTTGGCGACGTTATCGGTAAGTATCACCCGCATGGCGACACCGCCGTCTACGATGCCCTGGTGCGTCTGGCCCAGGAGTTCGCCGCGCGCTATCCCCTGGTCGAGGGGCAGGGGAACTTCGGCAACATCGACGGCGATAACGCGGCGGCGATGCGCTACACCGAAGCGCGCCTGACCCTGGTCGCCCAGGTCCTGATGGAGGGCCTGGACGAGGACGCGGTGGATTTTCGCCCCACCTACGACGGCGAGGACGAGGAGCCGGTGGTCATGCCCGGCGCCTTTCCCAACCTGCTGGCCAACGGGTCGGCGGGGATCGCGGTGGGCATGGCGACCAACATTCCCCCCCATAACGCCGCCGAGGTGTGCGACGCGTTGTTGCACCTGATCAAGCACCCCGACGCCGACACCGACGCCTTGATGGAGCACGTCAAGGGCCCCGATTTTCCGACCGGGGGCCTGCTGACCGAAAATCCCGAAACCGTGAAGGCGGCCTACCGGACCGGTCGCGGCGCGCTTCGGGTGCGCGCGCGCTGGGTCAAGGAAACCTTGAGTCATGGTCTGTGGCAGATCGTGATCACCGAGATCCCCTATCAGGTTCAGAAGGCCCGCCTGATCGAACGGATCGCCGAGCTGATCAACACCCGCAAGCTGCCACTGCTGGCCGACGTGCGCGACGAGTCCACCGATGTCATCCGCCTGGTGCTGGAGCCGCGCAGCCGCTCGGTCGAGGCGGAAACCCTGATGGAACAGCTGTTCCGCCTGACCGACCTGGAAACCCGCTTCAACCTGAACATGAACGTGCTCGACGCCGATGGGGTTCCCCGGGTGCTGTCGCTGAAGGCGGTTCTGGCCGCGTTTCTCGCGCACCGCGTGGTGGTGCTGGAACGGCGCAGCCGCCACCGCCTGGGCAAGATCGCCCACCGGCTGGAGGTGGTGGCGGGCACCTTGATTGCCTACCTGAACCTTGACGAGGTGATCCGCATCATCCGCGAGGAAGACGAGCCCAAGCCGGTGTTGCGCGCTCAGTTCTCGCTCACCGACATCCAGGCCGAGGCCATCTTGAACACCCGCCTGCGCTCGTTGCGCCGCCTGGAGGAAATGGAGCTGCGCCGCGAGCACGAGGCGCTTTCGCGCGAACAGGCCGAACTGGAGGCCCTGCTGGGCGACGAGGCCCTGCGCTGGAAGGCGATCGCGCGCGAAATCAAGGCGGTGCGCAAGACCTTCGGGCCGGAAACGGAGCTGGGGCGTCGGCGCACCGGCCTGGCCGAGGCCCCCAGCGCCGTGATCGTGCCGATCGAGGCCCTGATTGAGCGCGAGCCCATCACCATCCTGGTTTCCAGGCTGGGGTGGCTGCGCGCGATCAAGGGACACCAGGACCCGGGCGACGACGTCAAGGTCAAGGAAGGGGATGCCCCCTGGCTGGTCTTGCAGGCCCTGACCACCGACAAGCTGGTGATTTTCGACAGCGCCGGGCGCTTCTATACCCTGGCCGCCGACCGGGTGCCGCGCGGGCGGGGCTTCGGCGAGCCCATCCGGCTGATGATTGATCTGCCGGCCCAGGCCGACCTGGTGACCATTCGCGTTCACGACCCGGCCCGCAGGCTGATCGTCGCCGCCCAGTCGGGGCGCGGCTTCATGGTCGAGGAAAAGGACGTGCTGGCCCAGACCAAGGCCGGACGGCAGGTCCTGACCCTGGCCGAGGGCGACCGGGCCCTGGTCTGCCATCCGGTGACGGGCGATCACGTGGCCATCGTGGGCACCAACAAAAAACTGTTGGTGTTCCCGCTTGATCAGGTGCCGGTGATGGCCCGGGGCAAGGGGGTGATCTTGCAGCGCTACAAGGAAGCCGTCTTGTCGGATCTCAAGACATTCACCCTGGCCGAGGGCCTCACGTGGCCGTCGGGCGAGCGGGTGCGCCGGGAAACCGATCTCACGGCGTGGCTGGGCGACCGGGCCGGGCAGGGCCGCCTGCCACCGGCCGGCTTCCCCCAGTCCAAGCGCTTCGACGGGTAGGGGCGGGCGCCTCTCCCTTGATCCGGGACCGGCACGCTTCCTTTGTCATCGGACCCGGTGTTGAGACCGTACAACATCCAAGAACGGGGGCTCAGAGCCCCCGGATTGGAGTCCTCCACCTTTTTCAAACCGGGCGGGCGCCGGCCCGCGCTCTGGTTTTCTCGGAGTCGGGCATTTTTTCTGCTCGGGGCAAGCGCGAGGGCTCGACATATGTCAAGGCATCACCACGTCATTCCTGCTTTTCCAAAGAGCGCAGGCGTGCGCGTCTTCCCCCCTCATGATTTCCCCGAAAAGCGGCTCGCGTTTTTTATGAGCGCAAAAAGGGAAAACAAGAAGTCAGGCAACTTGACGCGTTGCGTTGGTTTTGTGCGGCCTTCACGGAAGCAATGCGGTACAATTGTCCCGCCTCTTTCATGATGGAATCCTAATGATAACCGCACGGGATCACTTGTTTTCATCTGGAACGGGAAACGCGTGATACGCGAGTGAGAAAGGAAGCGTGACCCATGTTGGGCTTTTCGGGCAGTCGTCTGGATAATCAGGCCGTTCTTGACGCCTTGGACCGCTCCCAAGCCGTCATCGAATTCAAGCCGGATGGCACCGTCTTGAAGGCCAACAAAAATTTCCTGGAGTTATTTGGCTACACGGCATCGGAGATCGAAGGAAAATCCCACGAGATTTTTGTGGAACCGGCATTCCGGGGGACACCGGAATATCGCGACTTCTGGCAGACCTTGCAGCGTGGCCAGTACCAGCGCGCGCGGTTCAAGCGGCTGGGCAAGGGCGGGCGCGAAGTGTGGATCGAGGCGTCGTACAATCCCGTGCTGGCTTCCGACGGATCGGTGCGCAAGGTGGTGAAATACGCGACCGACATCACCGCCTCGCGCATGCAGTTCGCCGACCTGCTGGGCAAGGTGAACGCCATCACCAGATCCCAGGCGGTGATCGAGTTCGATCTGGACGCCACGGTTCTGGACGCCAACCAGAATTTTCTTCAGGCTCTGGGGTACACCCTGGACGAGATCAAGGGCAAGCCGCACCGCATTTTCGTCGAGTCCGCCTACGCGGTCAGTCCCGAGTATCAATCCTTCTGGGAGCGCTTGCGGCGGGGAGAATACCAGGCCGGGCGGTTCAAGCGGCTGGGCAAGGGTGGGCGTGAAATCTGGATCGAGGCGTCGTACAACCCGATTTTTGATCTCAATCAAAAAGTATGCAAGGTCGTCAAGTTCGCGACCGACATCACAGCCCAAATGGCCCTGCTCGCCGACCTCAAGCGCTTGATCGACGTGAACCTGATCGACATCGAGCGGGCGATTGAGGAAACCGACCACCAGTCGCAAGGGGCGGCCAGGGCCGCCGGCGAAACCCTGGCCACCATGCAGACCCTGGCCGCGAGCACCGAGGAAATGGCCGTGTCGGTGGGCGAGATCTCGGGCAACATGGCCCAGTCCCTCCAGGCCACCAACACCGCGTTCGAGCGCATGGAAGAGGCCGGCCAGTCGGCGGAACGCCTGGCCAAGGCGGCGGTGGACATGGGGGGGATCGTGTCCTTGATCCAGGACATCGCCGCCCAGATCAATCTGCTGGCCCTCAACGCCACCATCGAGGCGGCACGGGCCGGCGAGGCGGGCAAGGGCTTTGCCGTGGTCGCGGGCGAGGTCAAGAACCTGGCCAACCAGGCCGCCCGCGCCACCGATCAGATCTCGCGCGAAATCGACGCGGTGCAGGGCATTTCCACCGATGTGGTGGCGTCGCTCTCGACCGTGGGCACCTCGATCACCAGCGTGCGCGAGCTGGTGACGACCATTTCCTCGGCCGTCGAGGAGCAAAGCGTGGTCAACCGCGACATGTCCAGCCACATGCAGTTGGCCACCGATGCCGTGGGCACCATTTCGGACAATATCGAGGGCATCTTGAAGGCCATCGATCAGGTGGGGGCCGCCTTGGACAAGACCAAGGAAGCCGCCGTGGTGCTGGCGAACTGACGCCCGGGGGCGGGTTTCCCCCTGAACGCATAAAAAGGGCGGCTTTCCGGGGCCGCCCTTTTCTCTTCGGGGGGGAGCAAGATCAGCGCGCGATGCCGCGCACCTTTTCGTTATGGCGACGCAGAACCTCCAGGGTGATCAGCAGCAGGGTTGAAAACACGATCAGCAAGGTGGCCACGGCCATGATCGAGGGGTTGATGCTCTCGCGGATGCCGCTGAACATCTCGCGCGGCAAGGTGCGCTGCCCCGGTCCCGCGACCAGCAGCACCACCACCACCTCGTCGAACGAGGTTGCGAAGGCAAACAATCCCCCCGAGGCAACCCCGGGCGCGATCAAGGGCAAGGTCACGCGCCGGAAGGTGAGCAGGGGCCCGGCCCCCAGGCTGGCGGCGGCCCGCGACAAGGTGACGTCGTAGCCTTGCAAGGTGGCGCTGACCGTGATCACGACAAAAGGCACGGCCAGGGCGGTATGGGCCAGGATCAACCCGGCATAGGACCCCGTCAGGCCCAGGGGCGCGAAAAACAGATAAAAGCCCACGGCCACGATGACCACGGGCACGATCATGGGCGAAAGCACCACCGCCATCACCAGCCCGTGGCCGGGAAAGCGGGCGCGCGCCAGGCCCACGGCGGCCAGGGTGCCCAGCACGGTGGCGATCCCGGTGGAAACGGAGCCCACGATCAGGCTGTTCCTCAGGGCGCTGGCCCAGTCGGGATCACTCAGCACGGTTTCGTACCAGCGCAGCGAGACCCCTTGCAGCGGGTAGGTCAGGAACGGCCCGCCGTTGAAGGACAAGGGGATGATCGCCAGCAAAGGCACCATCAAGAACGCGAACACCAGGATCGAAGACCCCCACAGGACGGCCCGCCACAGACGTTCCTCGACGGTGAGGGAGGGGGAAGCGCTCATGGGACGGGACTCCTTGGGCCAGGGGCGAACCGGGGGGGCGGGCGGGGGGGCTACGCGGGCTTGACCTGACCGTGGCCAACCAGCCGGCTGTACACGCTGTACAAGATCAAGGTCGCCGCCAGCAACACGGTGCCCAACGCGGCGGCCATGCCCCAGTTGACGGTATCCGAGGTGTAAAAGGCGATGAAGTAGCTGAGCATCTGATCCGACGCACCGCCCACCAGGGCCGGGGTGATGTAGTAGCCCAGGGCCAGGATGAAGGTCAGCAAGGTGCCGGCGCCGATCCCGGGCAGGGTCTGGGGCAGGTAGATGCGCACGAAAGCCACCGTGGGCGGGGCCCCCAGCGAGCGCGCCGCGCGCATGTACACGGGCTTGATGCCCTTCATCACCGAATACAGGGGCAAGATCAGGAACGGCAGCAAAACGTGGGTCATGGCGATGACCACGCCAACCCGGTTGAAGATCAGGCGCAGGGGGTCGTCGATCAGGCCCAGGGTCATCAGGAACTCGTTGACCAGCCCCTTGTCTTGCAACAGCACCACCCAGGCGGCGGTGCGCACGAGAAGCGAGGTCCAGAACGGCAGGAGAACCAGGATCATCAGCGGATAGGCCAGCCGGTCGGGCAGGTTGGCCAGCAGGTAGGCCACGGGGAACCCGAGCAGAAGGCACAGGCCGGTGACGCTGAAGGCCACGACGAACGTTCGGGTGAGCACGTCCACGTAAATGGACTCGTCGGGCGGCGCGGCGCGCAGCCCCCCGGTGGGCGAGCGTTCCAGGTCCACGGCTTGCAGCAGGAAGAACGAGGTCAGCGGACCACTGGCGCGGGCGACGGCGGCCCATACCTCGGGATTGGCCCAGCGCTCATCAATGGCGATGAGGGTTTCGGTCCACGAAGAGGCGCGGGAAGGCAGGGCGCGGGCGGTGCCGAAAACCAGGGATCGCGCGCCGGCGGCATCGTAGTTGAGGCGGCGCGCGGCGGTGGCCAGGGTGCGCGCCTTGTGGCTTTCCTGGATGTCGGCGGCCAGCGCGGCGAACACGGATTCCCCGGGCAGATGGGCGCGGTCGGTCCAGGTGTCGATGGCGCCGCACACCCGGGGCCAGACCTGGGACAGCTCGGGATCGTGGACGGCGCGGCGCATCATGTCGGCGATGGGCACCAGGAAGGTCACCAGCAAGAACAGCAGCAAGGGCGCGACCAGGGCGAACGCGCCCAGCTTGCGCCGCCGTTCGGCCCGGTGGAGACGGGCCTTGAGGGTGAGGGGCTGGCTCACGAAAACGGCCTCCTGTCTTTGGTCTGCGAAGGACCCCGGAGCCCCGCCGGACTCAGCGGCCGGCGGGGCGGGCACGATCACGGGCTTATTGAACGGCGGCCCACTTGTTGAAGCGTTCGGTCAGGCGGTCGATGTTTTCCAGCCAGAAGGCATCACTGATCTGCACCGCGTTGGCCATGTTGGCGTCGGCGGTCGGCAGGTCGGCGACCCGCTCGGGCGGAATCAGGGCGTTGGCGCCCTTGGCGCTGACGCCGTAGGCAATGGCCTGGGGCAGGCCGGCCTGCACCTCGGGGCGTCCGGCGAACTCCAGGAACTTGTAGGAAGAATCGAGGTTTTCCGAGCCCTTGAGGATCACCCAGCTGTCGAGGGTGAACAACGAGCCATCCCAGACAATGCCGAAGTTGCGCCCGCCTTCGCGGTTGGCGGCGTCAACGCGGCCATTGTAGATCGAGGTCATCACCACCTCGCCCGAGGCCAGGAACTGGGGCGGCTGGGCGCCCGACTTCCAGAACACCAGGTCCTTCTTGATGGTGTCGAGCTTGCGGAAGGCCCGGTCCACGCCTTCGTCGGTGGCGAGAACCGTGTACACATCGGCCGGCTTGACCCCATCGGCGATCAGGGCGATTTCCAAGGTGGTCTTGGGGCCGCCGCGCAAGGCGCGCTTGCCCGGGTACTTGGTGGTGTCAAAGAAATCGGCCCATCCCTTGGGCGCGTCGGTCAGCACGTTCTTGTCGTAGCCCAACACGAAGTTGTACACGATCGAGCCCACGCCGCACGACGACACCGCTTCCTTGATGTAGCGCTCGGGGCCGCCCAGGCGCGCGAAGTCGAGGGTTTCAAACAGGCCTTCGTCGCACCCCAGGGCCAGCTCCTCGCTTTCCACCTGGACCACGTCCCAGGTGGCATGACCGCCTTCAACCTTGGCACGCAAAACGCCGATGCCTCCGTCCCAGGACTCGTCCATCAGGGGGGTGCCCGTTTCCTTGACGAAGGGCTCGAAGTAAACTCTTTTCTGGGCGTCCTGGTAGGCGCCGCCCCACGAGACAACGGTAAGGTCCCGGGCCTGGGCCGCAACCGTCAGGGCCGCGGCCGCAACAAACGCGGCGCCGCCGGCAAGCGTTCGGATGATGGGTCGCATCGACGTTTCCTTCTGGGGCGCGGGAACGCCGCGGCGCGGGTTCCGGCGCGGGCAGGGAAGGGCAGGCAACCGCCTGCCCGGCGAACAAAGCGAACGGCTAAAAAGCCCCCGCTTTCGATACAGGACGGGCCCCGGGTCAGCCGATCGGATCCAGGGCCAGGCAGTCCTCCACGGCAACCGAAACGGTGATCGCGTCCCCGGGTTCGGGAATCGGCCGGCTGACCCGATAGCGCAGCTTGATGGTGAAATCCTCGTTGCCGGCCACCCGAGCGCGCAGCCGCACGTGGTCGCCATGGTAGATCACTTCCTCGACCATGCCCGGCAACGCGTTGACATCGCTGCCTATTTCTTCCAGGTGAAGCCGCTCGGGCCGGATGGAAACGCTGGTGCGCGATCCGCGCAGGGTGGCGCGCGGACAGCGGGCGCGCAGGCACTGGCCATCTTCCAGGCGCACCAGGGCGCGCTCGCCGTCCTGGGATTCGACATGCCCGTGCAGCACGTTGTTTTCGCCGATGAAATGAGCCACGAAGCTGTTGCGCGGGTTTTCGTACAGGCCACGCGGCGAATCGAGCTGCTGGATGATGCCGTCGTTGAACACCGCGATGCGGTCCGACATGGTCAGGGCCTCGGTCTGGTCGTGGGTGACATAGGCCACCGTCACCCCCAGGCGGGCGTGCAGATGCTTGATTTCCATTTGCATGTGTTCGCGCAGCTGCTTGTCGAGGGCGCCCAGGGGCTCGTCCATCAAGACCAGTTGCGGCTGGAACACCAGGGCCCGGGCCAGGGCCACGCGCTGCTGCTGGCCTCCCGACAACTGGGCGGGACGGCGCGCGTCCAGGCCCTCCAGGCGTACCATGGCCAGGGCATCCAGGGCCCTTGCCCGGGCCTGGGCCCGGGGAACCTTGCGTACCCTCAAGGGAAACATCACGTTTTCCAGGATGCTCATGTGCGGAAACAAGGCGTAATTCTGGAAAACCATGCCGATGTCGCGCTGGTGCGGGGGCATGTTGTGCAGGGAAACCCCATCCAGGAGGATTTCGCCTTGGGTGGGCACCTCGAACCCGGCCAGCATCATGAGCGAGGTGGTCTTTCCGGAGCCGGACGGGCCCAGCAGGGTCAGGAACTCCCCGCGCCGGATGTCCAAGTTAAGGTCCTTCACGACGAGGGTATCGCCGTCATAGGTTTTCTGAACGCCCCGGAACGCGACGAGGATATCCTCTCCCATTGGCTTTCCCTTGTGTGATCAGCCGGCGATGGCGCTCAGAATGCGCATCTTTGTGGCCGACGACAAGCCCATGCATGGCAAGAGAGCACAACGCCCACGCGTAGAAACCGAAGCTACGAAGATTCCTCGTCCCAAATTTGTTTTTTGCGATAAATGGTGCTGGGGCTCACCCGCAGCAGGGCCGCAGCCCGGGGCACGTTGCCCCCGCACGCCTGAATGGCGCGCTCGATGGCGCGGCGTTCGACCTGCCACAAAGGCTCGATCGCTTCCATCGCACAGGCGTCCTCGGTGGTCGGGCGGCGCGGGGCGGCTTCGGCGCTCGCGCGGGCGGGGGTCGTGGCCAGCGGGGCGGCGCTACCCGGTGGCCCGGCGGGCTCGCCTTCGCCCGCCAGGGGGGGCGGCAGCATGGCCAAGGTGACCTCGGGGCCGTCGTTGAGCACCACGATGTTGCGCAAGACGTTGATCAGTTCACGCACATTGCCCGGCCACGGGTAGGCCAGCAGGGCCTGGGCCGCGTCCGGGCTGAACCCGCGAAAAGCCTTGCGCTCCTCGGCGGTGATGCGGGCCAGGTAGTGGTCGGCCAGTTCCAGGACATCCCCCCCCCGTTCGCGCAAGGCCGGCATGCGCACGGGGATGACGTGGAGACGATAATAAAGGTCCTCGCGAAATCGTCCGGCGCGGACCTCGGCCAGCGGATCGCGGTTGGTCGCGCAGACAATGCGGACATCCACCGGCCGCCGCCGATCGTCTCCAACCCGCTGCACGACACCGGATTGCAAGAAGCGCAGCAGCTTGGTTTGGAGATTCGGATCCATTTCGCATATTTCATCGAGGAATAAGGTTCCCCCGTCGGCGGTGGCCGCGGCGCCTTCGCGATCGGCCACGGCCCCGGTGAACGCGCCCTTGACGTGTCCGAAGATCTCGCTTTCCATCAGATCGCGCGGAATGGCCCCGCAGTTGAGGGCCACGAACCGGCCGCGCGCGCGGGGGCCGTTGCGGTGCAGGGCCTCGGCCGCCAGTTCCTTGCCGGTGCCGCTTTCCCCGGTGATGAACACGGTCGCATTGCTGGCCGCCGAGGCTTCGATGCGGCGGTAGACCCGCTGCATGGCCGCCGACGAGCCAACGAATCCGGCAAAGGCGGCGATGCCCAGGTTTTCGCGCAGGACCTCGACCTCGCGCGACAAGGTCAGATGGTCGATCACGTTGCGTAGCGTGACCAGGAACCGCTCGCGGGTGAAGGGCTTGACCAGAAAGTCGTCGGCGCCCGCGCGCATGGCGTCCACGGCCAGGGTGACCGAGCCGTTGGAGGTGACGACAATCACGCCCACGGGGGCCGCGTCGGCCCGCACCTTGCGCAGGATGTCCATCCCGCTCATGTCCGGCAGCATGATGTCGAGCAGCAGGACATCGGGCGGAGTCCGGGTCAGGGCGGCCAGGGCCTCGGCGCCGGTTTCAACGTGCTCGACAATCCAGTCGCCGCCCGAAAGGTGATCGAGCAATAAACGGGCCTGGACCGGCGTGTCTTCAATCAACAGAATTCTGGGTTTCTTGGGGAGAGTCATGACAACCCCTGGACTTCTTGCGGTCCCAGGGGACGGGCTCGCGGCACCCGTCCCGTTGCTTGAGCGGATGGAAGTCCACTTTTTTTCTGCATCTTCCGTCACTATGCGCCCCTCTTGTCTTCGAGGCTATCTAGCCAAAAGAATATTTTTGCGCGTTGACGGAGAAGATTCATAGAATTGCGTTCATCCATTGATTAAAGGGGAAGGCGCAAGGGGACGCAAGGGCAGGGGCCGCAAGCGGTCCGGGGGCGCCGTGTCGGGGCCCAGCGCGAGAAACGCCCGGGGGGGAAGGGCCCGGGCGCCGGGGGCGGGAACGCCAACGATGATCCAGACCAGCCCGCTTTCGGCCGCCAGGGTGCCGTCGAGGCCAGAGGGGGCACCGTGTCCGCCGGGATGGGAATGCCAGTGGCCGACCACCGTTTGTCCAAGGGGGCGCAGGGCCCGCGTGAGCGCCAGGCGGTGCTCGGGAGGGATGGCGAACCCGGTGCGCGGCGTGACGGCCGCGTTGACCACGGGGTGCACCCCGTGCACATGCACCCAAGCGCCCTCGCGTCGTCCGCTCAGCAGGCCGCACGCCTCCTCGGGAAAGGCGGCCCGGGCGGCGGAGGTCATCGCCTGGGCCAGGCAAAACGGAAGGGAGACCTGCTCGACGGTGGTTGGCTCGACGGTGTTTGGCTCGACGGTGTTTGGCTCGACGGTGGTTGGCTCGACGGTGGTTGGCATGTCGGACCCGGGCAACACCGGCCTCCTTCGACAAGCGGACGTCAGGGGGTGTCCGTGACCAGCACGGTTCCCAGCACCGTTCCATGGGTCAGATCGACCAGCACCACCCGGTCGCCTTGTCCCTTCGGCCCGCCGGTCAGCTCCAGGACCAAGGTGGGCCCGGCCACCCGCGCGGCCCGCAGTTGCGTGCCCGGGGGCTGGCGCAGGGAAAGGGTGCCGAACGCCGGGGGCGGGGCGGGTTCCGCCGGCGGGGCCGGTTCCGCCGGGGGAGGCGGTGCGGCTGGCGCGAAGGGGGCGGGGGCGCGGGCCAGTCCGCCCCAGGTGCCGGCGATCTGGCCGGGCAGGGCCGGGCGGTCGTCGGCCCGGGGCAGGGGGGCGGTGGCGCTCGTTCCCTCGCCGGACGGGGGCTGGCTTTCCCGGTGGAGGGGGGCGGGGGGGAGTCGCGGCCCTTCGGTTCCCGGATCGGACCCCTCCCGGGCGGGCAAGGCGGGGGTCGGGGCCGGCATGGGGGCCTGCCGGGCGGCATGACCGCTCTCGCCCAGGGACTGCGCCTTGTGGTACAGACCGTAGCCCAGAACGCCCAGGCCGGCGACGATCAGCAGACTCATCACGACCACAAGGGCTTTTACGGCTTTGAGCACCCTTTTTTCCTCCGTTTTGTTCAGCCCAGGTTAGAACGCGCCCGTCCCATGCCCGATCCTTCTTTCCGCGCCCCGTCCGCGCCGGCCTCCCTGGCTCCATCCGTCCCGGAGGAGGGCGGCCTTGCCCGTCACGAACGCCTCGTCGGCCCCGACGAAGCGGGGCTGCGCTTGGACAAATGGCTGGCCGGCGTGGGGACCGGGCTGTCCCGGGCCCGACTACAGGCCCTGATCGCCGAAGGGCGGGTCAGCCTGGACGGGGATATCATAAAGGACGGATCCCGGCGGGTCAAACCGGGGCAGCGGGCCCTTGTCGAGGAGCCCGCGCCCCTGCCGGCCATCCCCCAGCCCCAGGCCATGGCCCTGGCCGTGGTGTTCGAGGATGACGACCTGATCGTCCTCGACAAACCGCCGGGCCTGGTCGTGCACCCGGCGCCCGGCAACCCGGACCAGACCCTGGTCAACGCCTTGCTGGCTCATTGCGGCTCTTCCCTGTCGGGGATCGGGGGGGTGTGCCGGCCCGGCATCGTGCATCGCCTGGACAAGGATACCAGCGGCCTGATGGTCGCGGCAAAGACCGACCTCGCGCACCAGGGGCTGGCCGCCCAGTTCGCCGTTCACTCCCTGACCCGGGCCTACCAGGCCCTGGTGTGGGGGGTGCCCCGCCCGGCGCAGGGAAAGGTGGAAGGCAATATTGGCCGCCATCCCACCTTGCGCCAGCGGATGGCCGTGGTGAAGGCGGGCGGCAAGACGGCCCTCACCCATTACCGGGTGCTGGAAGCCTGGGGCACCGATCTGGCCCTGGTGGAATGCCGGCTGGCCACCGGACGCACCCATCAGGTGCGCGTGCACATGGCCAGCCTGGGCCATCCCCTGGTCGGCGATCCCGTTTATGGCCGGCGCACCGTGCCCCGCTCGCTGCCTCTCCCCCTGGCCACCGCCCTGGGGGCCTTTCCGCGCCAGGCCCTGCACGCCGTGCGTCTTGGATTCGTGCACCCGCGCTCGGGCGAGAGCTTGTTGTTCGAGTCTGCGTTGCCGGACGATCTGGCCGCCCTGGTCCGGCTCGCGCGCGGCGCCTGACAGCGGCCGTTTTTCCCCCGATCCCGACGGTTTTTGCCCCTCTCGCCACCCCTCTTTCGGACAGGGACACGATATGTTCTCTTCCCGAAGGAGTGGGGATATGGAAATAGGGATAGGTATCGCTTTCATACTTGACCAACTCGGTCCGACTTAATACATTCTTAGGTACAGGGGAAGGAGAGGGCCGTTTACCTGGCATGTAGCGGAAACGCCTCCTTCCCTGCCATCCCAACAGGCCCGCGAAGGGCCGCGAGACCGGCCACGAGAGGGGCCCGGCGGGTGGCGGGGGAGGCGTCCAAAGCGCCAGCGCGGCAGCGGGAAAAGGAGCCCAGGAAACAAGGCTCCTCCCGGGAACAGGAGAGGAGGCAGGGGCATGGCGACGGCGGTTTATGGTCTCGTGAATGGTCCCGAGGGAAATCTGGTCCGGTATCTCCAGGAAATTCGTAAGTTTCCCATGCTGGCACCCGATGAGGAATACCAGCTGGCCTGCCGGCTGCGTCGCGATGGCGACACCGGGGCCGCCCATCGCCTGGTGACCAGCCATCTGCGGCTGGTGGCCAAGATCGCCCTGGGCTACCGGGGATATGGCCTGCCCCTGGCCGAGGTCATCAGCGAGGGGAACGTGGGGTTGATGCAAGCGGTGCGCCGCTTCGATCCCGAACGCGGCTTCCGTCTGGCAACCTATGCCATGTGGTGGATTCGCGCCTCGATCCAGGAATACATCCTGCATTCGTGGTCGCTGGTGAAGATGGGCACGACGGCCGCCCAGAAAAAGCTGTTCTTCAACCTGCGCAAGATGAAGGGGCAGTTGCAGGTGATGGAGGAAGGGGATCTGTCTCCCGAAACCGTCACGGTGATCGCCACCCGCCTGGGCGTGCCCGAGCAGGACGTGGTGTCGATGAACCGGCGCATGGGGTGCCCCGATCATTCGCTGAACGCGCCGGTGCGCGCCGACGCGGAAGGCGAGTGGCAGGACTGGCTGGTCGATGAGGGCGACGACCAGGAAACCCGCCTGGGGGATTCCCAGGAGCTGGGGCAGCGCCGGGAGTTGCTGGGCCAGGCCCTGGCGACCTTGAACGAGCGCGAGCGCGACATCCTGACCCAGCGGCGGCTGCGCGAAACGCCGGTGACCCTGGAGGATCTGTCGCGGCATTACGGCATTTCCCGCGAACGGGTGCGCCAGATCGAGGTGCGCGCGTTTGAAAAGCTGAGCGCCTTCATGCGGGCCGGGCACGCCGGAGCCGCCTGACTTCCTCCAGGGACGAAGGATCCATTCGTCCGCAAGGCAGCACGATCACGCAATGGGGCGAGCGAAGGCGCGCCCCATTTTCCCTGTTTATCGCTCCGGGATGGGCGGGGCGGTTTCGGTAAAATATAAACTAATGTTCCCCTGAAGAACGAACCGGGAGGGGGATCGCGCTCCGGGCGCGCGGCGTTGCCGGCGGGCGCAACGAGCGAGTTTTGCCTATTTTATAGGCTTCATTTGAGATATAGCCTTATTTTTAGGCGTTGATTTCTGCTTCGGACCCAAAAATGACGGAAACGCGGCCAGTTTTTCACTGGCACGCGGTTTGCTTGCTGATCCTCCGAAACCCGGGTCGCTTCTTTTTTTGCCTAAAACGGGCCATGAGGCGACAGACCCGCAGCAGGGGGATTCGATGAAACTCGTTACTGCTATTATCAAAACGTTCAAACTCGACGAAGTCCGGGAAGCCCTGACGGCCCTGGGGATCGAGGGCATGACCGTGGCCGAGTGCAAGGGGTACGGCCGCCAGAAAGGGCAGACGGAAATTTACCGCGGGGCGGAATACGTCGTCAATTTCCTGCCCAAGCTGAAAATCGAGCTGGCCGTTGACGATGACCGGGTGGACCAGGTCATTGAAACGATTTCTCAAGTCGCCCGAACCGGCAAGATCGGTGATGGCAAGATCTTTGTCCTCGGGCTGGAAACGGCTGTGCGCATCCGCACGGGCGAGACTGGTTCGGACGCTCTATAATCCGACAAGGGGAAGTCTCATGAACCACCTGTTGCGCAAGGCCACGGGGGCGTCGCTGGCCCTGGGTCTTCCGGCCCTTTTGATGGGCAACGCGGCCTGGGCCCAGGATGCTTCGCCGGCCGAAAGCGCCGCCGAGGCCGCCGCCGAGGCCCTGGGGGCCGCCGCCGATGTCGTGGCCGAAACCGCCCAGGCGGTGGCCGCCGTCGCCACCGAGCCCAGCCTGTCGGCCGGTGACACGGCCTGGATGCTGACCTCCTCGGTGCTGGTGCTGATGATGCTGGTGCCGGGCATCGCCTTGTTCTACGCCGGCATGGTCCGCAAAAAGAACGTGCTGAGCGTTCTCATGCAGTCGGTGTTTGGCGCGGGCATCTTGTCGGTGCTCTGGGTCGCGGTGGGCTACAGCATTGCCTTTTCCGAAGGCAACCCCTTCTTCGGCGGCCTGTCCAAGGCCATGCTGGCGGGCATCGGCCCCGAAACCCTCTCGGGCACCATTCCCGAGTACGTGTTTGTCATGTTCCAGATGACCTTTGCCATCATTACCCCGGTCATCATCCTGGGCGGCCCCGCCGACCGCATGAAATTCAGCGCCGCCATGGTGTTCCTCAGCTTCTGGCTGGTGCTGGTCTACGCCCCCATCGCTCACATGGTTTGGGGACCGGGGGGCTACCTGGGCGGCGACGGCGTTCTGGACTTCGCCGGTGGCACCGTGGTGCACATCAACTCGGGCGTCGCCGCCCTGGTCGCCTCGATCATGATCGGCAAGCGCAGCGGCTATGGCGTTGAAAACATGGCCCCGCACAATCTTTCCCTGACCATGGTCGGCGCCTCCTTGCTGTGGGTGGGCTGGTTTGGCTTCAACGCCGGCTCGGCGCTGAGCGCGGGGGCCAGCGCTGGCGTGTCGATGATCAACACCCACGTCGCCACGGCGGCCGCCATCGTGTCGTGGTCGCTGGCCGAATGGATGGTGCGCGGCAAGCCTTCCTTGCTGGGCGCGGCCTCGGGCGCGATCGCGGGTCTGGTCGTCATCACCCCGGCTTGCGGCTTTGTCACCGTGTCGGGCGCCCTGATCATGGGCCTGATCGTCGGGCCGGTGTGCTTCTGGGCGGTGTCGGGCCTCAAGGCGGCGCTGGGCTACGATGATGCCCTCGACGTGTGGGGCGTCCACGGCATTGGCGGCATCCTGGGCGCCATCCTGACCGGCGTGTTCGCCGTCGCGGCGATTGGCGGCGAGGGCAAGTCGGGCCTGATCGACGGCAACCCGGGCCAGCTGATCTTGCAGGTCGAAGGCGTGCTGCTGACCTTGGTGTGGTCGGGCGTGATTTCCGCCGTGCTGCTGAAGGTGATCGACATGACCATCGGCCTCAGGGTGTCGAAGGAAGTCGAGACCGACGGCCTGGACTTCGCCTTGCACGGCGAGCGCATTCACGACTGATGATTTCCGGCGCGGGCCCCCTTTCGGGGCGGGCCGCGCCGCCTCGCCGATCAGAAACAAGGCCTCCGGGAGCGTTTCCGGGGGCCTTTCGTCTCGTTCGCCTAGACTGAAACTGGA
>NZ_BJZO01000030.1 GCF_007992075.1 Pararhodospirillum oryzae | reverse complement strand
AGAGTAACTTCGAGATCAGGTTGGGCCAGGAAATGGCCCAGCCTGATCTCGGATTACTCTAGAATCAGAAGGGGGCGGGGTGCCGTCACCCCAGGGCGCGCGCCGCCTCCAGCACCTTTTGCACGTGACCCTCGACCTTGACCTTGCGCCAGAGCGCGCGCACCACGCCCTCGCGGTCGATCAGGAAGGTGGCGCGTTCAATGCCCAGCGAGACCTTGCCGTACAGCATCTTGTACACCCGCACGCCATAGGCATCGCACACCTTGGACTCGGGATCGCTGCCCAGGGGGAAGGTAAGGTCCTGGCGGGCGCTGAAGGTGTCGTGGCTTTTCACGCTGTCGCGCGACACCCCGATCACCGTGGCCCCCAGGGCCTCGAACTCGGGCAGGGCGCCTTGGAAGGCGATGGCCTCGCGGGTGCAGCCGGGCGTGCTGTCCTTGGGATAGAAGTACAGCACCACGATCCTGCCCTTGAGATCGGCCAGCGACACCGTGCCGCCGCCGCTGGTGGGCAAGGTGAAGTCGGGGGCCGGATCGCCCACCGCCAGGGTCACCGGCGTGGGCGCGGCGGGGGGAGGGGGTTCAGGGTTCATGAGGGGTCCTCCTGCAAGGCGGGCGCTTCCGCGTCGGCCGTTCCAACGATCTCGTGGAACAGTACGCGGACCCGCGCGCCATCGGATTGCAAGGCCGAGGCAAGATCCTCGATCGACTCGCAGGCACTCGCCCGCGCCAGCTTGGCCTTGAGCCCCGGGGTCAGATCACTGTCCCGGGGGGCGTGGTCGATGGAGTGGCGCAAGGTGGCCTGGATGGCCAGGTTGCGCCGGTGGTGGGCCTGCAACAGCCTGGCGTGCCCGGGATCGAGCAACCCGGCGTCGGCCAGCCGGCCCAAGGCGGTGATGGTCTCGCCGGCCAGGACCTGGGGATGGGTCGCGGCGTGGCGCAGTTGCAGGTACTGGGCGATGAAGTCCACGTCGACCAGTCCGCCCGGGGCCAGCTTGACGTCCCACAGGCTGGCGGGGGGCTTGTCGCGGTCCATGCGCGCGCGCATCGAGGCCACGTCGTGGGCGAGGCGCTGGGGGTCGCGGGGGCGGGTCAGGGTTTCGCGGATCACTCCTTCGATCGCCTGGCGCAGCGGCGCGGGGCCGGCAATGACGCGCGCGCGGGTCAGCGCCTGGTGTTCCCAGGTCCAGGACGCCTCCGAGTGATAACGGCGGAAGGCTTCCAGGCTGGTGGCCAGCGGCCCCTTGTTGCCCGAGGGGCGCAACCGCATGTCCACCTCGTAGAGCGCGCCCTCGCTGGTCAGGGCCGCGATGGCGTTGACCACGCGCTGGGTCAGGCGGGTGAAGTACACGGCGGTGGCCAGGGGGCGCTCGCCGTCCGAGCCCTCGGCCTCGGCGGGGGCGTCGTAGATCAAGATCAGATCAAGGTCGCTGGTCGCGGTCATTTCGCGGCTGCCCAGCTTGCCCAGCGCCAGAATCGCCAGGGCGCCCCCGTCGATGTGGCCATGGGCGTGGGCGAATTCCTCCTCCACCCGGGGGAGCAGGGCCGACAGGGCCACGTCGGCGATGTCGGAAAGCCCCTGGCCGGTGCGCTCCGCCCCCACCTCGCAACGCAAGGTGAGCAGACCCACCCGGAACTTCAGGTCATTGGCCCAGCGCCGGACCAGGATCAGGGTATCCTCGAACACCAGGGCGTCTTCGAGCAAGGTGTCCAGGGTGTGCGCCATCGTGGCCCGGTCGGGCAAGGTCGCGCAGGGCATCAGGACCACATCGAGCAGCGTGGGATTGCGTGCCAGTTGCTCGGACAAACGGGGCGCGTCGCCCAGGATCTCGGCCACCAGGTCAAGCAGCGAGCGGTCGTGATCGAACAACCCGAAAATCTGCATGCCCGTGGGCAGCTTGGCCAGGAACTCGTCGAAACGCATCAAGGCCACGTCGGGCTGGGCGGTGCGGGCCAGGGCGCGCAGCAGGTCGGGGACCAGCTCGGTCAGGCGTTCGCGCGCGCGCACCGAGCGGGTGGCGCGCACCCGGCCGTGATGCCAGCCGCGCACCGTGGCCATCACCGCCTCGGGGTTGGAAAAGCCCATGGCGCGCAAGGTGGCCAGGGTTTCCGGGTCGTCCTCGCCGCCGGTGAAAACCAGGTTGCCCTCCTCGGTGGACAAGCTGGGCGCGTCCTCGAACAGGTGGGCGTAGTGGCTTTCCACGGTGGTCAGGCAGGCCAGCACATGCTCGGTCAGCGCCCCGGTGTCGGCAAGGCCCAGGAACAAGGCAACGTGGCGCAGCTTCACCGGATCGGTGGGCAGGGTTTGGGTCTGCTCGTCATCGATCATTTGCAAGCGGTGTTCCAAGGTCCGCAAGGCGCGGTAGGCCCCGGTCAGCTCGGTGACCACGTCGGGCGTGACCAACTGGGCCTCGCCCAGGGCGGCCAGCGCCGTGCAGGTGGCGGGCGAGCGCAGCTCGGGCGCGCGTCCCCCCCAGATCAGCTGCTGGGTCTGCACGAAAAATTCGATTTCGCGGATTCCCCCCCGGCCCAGCTTGATGTTGTGCCCGGCCACCCCGATGACCGCGCCCCCCTTGGCGGCGTGGATCTGGCGCTTCATTGAGTGGATATCCTGGATCGCGTCGAAATCCAGGTGCTTGCGCCAGACAAACGGGCGCAGGTGGGCAAGGAAGGTCCGGGCCACCTCGCGGTCGCCGGCAATGGGCCGCGCCTTGATCATCGCGGCGCGTTCCCAGTTCTGGCCCAGGGTTTCGTAATAGATCTCGGCCGCCTCGGTGGACAGCGCGATGGCGGTGGAGCCGGGATCGGGGCGCAGGCGCAAGTCGGTGCGAAACACATAGCCGTCGGCGGTGCGCTCCTCCATCACCCGGACCAGGTCGCGGGTCAGGCCGACCAGGCATTCGCCAACCGAACGCTTGCCGGTGTACACGACCTTCTCGGCGTCGTAGAGCACGATCAGGTCGATATCCGACGAATAATTCAGTTCGCCACCGCCCAGCTTGCCCATGGCGAGCACGAAATAGCCGCACTCGGCCTCGGGCTGCTCGGGGCGGGGCAAGACAAGGTCGCCCCGGTCGTGGCGCTGGCGCAGCAACTGGGCCACGGCCAGGCACACCGCCTGTTCGGCGAAGCGCGACAGGGCATCGGTGACCGGCTCCACGCCCCAGGTTCCGGTCAGGTCGGCAAGCCCGATCAAGGTGGCGGCGCGCCGCTTGGCAAGGCGCAGGCGGCGCATCAGGCCCGTGGTGTCGGCCGGATCGGTCGCCGGCACCGCCAGCTCGTCAAGCAGGCGTTCGAAGGCGCCGTCGGGGCCCAGGGTGGCGAGGCGGGCCAGGCCTTCCGGATCGCGCAGCAGGCAGCCCGACAGGAAGGGGCTGTTGCCGAACACCGCGTCCAGAAGCGCCGACCCGTTGGGATCGGCCTCGAAGGCCGTGACGAACGCACGGCGGGTTTCCGACGCGCCACCCTCGGCCAGGGCGTGCCATCGCTCGCGGCCCAGACGGCAGCGATCCGCGTCGGCGGGACGAGGAAAGCGGGCGCCGGAACCTGGAAAAACAAACTCGTGCATTTTCACCCCGTGCTTTTTGACGCACACTGAAGGAATACTCCGGCGGGCGTCAAGGGACCGCCCCTGAGTCCTGGTGGAGGAAGTGGTGCTGCACGGAAGCCTCAAGGTGATGCTGCGCGGCCTGGGGGTCGTGGGCGTGATGGGGGTTCTTGCGCTGGTTGGCGCGGCGTGGCGCCTGCAACAAGGCCCCGTCATCCTCGATTTCCTGGCGCCCGTGGTGGAATCAAGCGTGGCCGAGGCCCTGACCGGCCAGGGCCTGGTGGTGCGCGTGGGCGGCGTGCGCCTGTTCTGGGCCGGTTGGCACGAAGCCCTCGACCTGCGCGGCATTGACATCGATCTGCGAACCCCGGACGGCCGGCCGCTGGCCCGGATGCCGGAACTCGCCTTGAGCCTGGCTCCCGCGCCCTTGCTGGAAGGCCGGGTGGTGATCACCGCCCTGGAGGGACGCGGCCTGGTCTTGGACCTGGTGCGTCATCCGGACGGCCGGGTGGACCTGGGCGGGAAGGCGGACCCCGGGCCGGAACCGGCGGACGAGACGGGGTTTTCCCTGGCCGGGCTGCTGGACGGCGCGCCGGCGGCGGACGGAACCGGCCTTGGGGCCTTGCCCGCGCGCCTGGGGATAAGCGACGCGCTGATCCGGCTCGGCGACGAGACCGGAACCCCGCTGCTGAGCGTGGAGGTCGGCGAGGCGTCCTTCCAGCGCGCGGAGCCGGCCGGCGCCCTGGCCGTGCACGCGGCCTTGACCGTGACCGTGCCCGAGGCCGCCCCGGTCGCCGTGGATCTGGGGGTGGGGCGGGCCTCGGGCACGGCGCCCGTTGATCTTTCGCTGAACCTTGCGGACGTTACCCCGGCCGCCCTGGTCCGGCTGCTGGCGGGGCTGGGGCACGCCGGGGATCTCGCCCGTGCTTTCGACCCATGGCGATCGGGGCATCTGGATGTCCGCGCGCGCGCGCGCGTGGACGCGCTGGCCCTGGCCCGGGGGGAGGGGCGCGCCGCCCTGGCCGGGGCGACCTTCCGGGTGGAGGCCCGCGACCTGACCGTGGCCCAGCCCGATCCCCAGCCGTTTACCTGGGTTTTTCCCCGGGTGGTGGCCCGGGGCGAGGTGGGGCCCGGGGCCGATGGTCTCGACCTGACGTCGGCATGGATCGACCTCGACGATCACGCCCGGGTGGGGATCACGGCCCGGCTTGGCGATCTCGGCCATGCGCCCACCGCCACCGTCGAGGCACGCCTGACCGGAGGGCTTGCCCTTGACGGGGTGCTTGCCCGCTGGCCGGAAATCGCCGCTCCGGGGGCGCGGGAGTGGATCGCCGCCAACCTGTCGCAAGGCCGGATCCGCGAGGCCCGCTTCACCGCGGCGCTGGCGGCGGGCCCGGACGGGCTGGCCCTGGCCGGGCTCGATGGCGTGGCCGAGATCGAGGGCATGAGCATCGACTACCGCGCGCCCCTGCCGCCCCTGGAGCAGGTGACGGGCACCGTGGGCTTCAGTCCCTCGGCGATTGGGGTGCTGGTGCATTCGGGACGGGTGCGGGGCTTGCCCGGCCTGGTGCTGGAAGGCGGCAATGTCGTTTTTTCCGGCCTGGACCAGGAAGATCAGTTCGCCGACATCGAAGCCCAGGTGCAAGGCCCCGTGTCCGAGGCCCTGGCCCTGATCGATCACGACCCCTTCGGGTATGCCCGCGCCGTGGGCCTGGACCCCGCCCGGGTCGCGGGCGAGGCCGAAACCAGCCTGACCCTGGCCTTCCCCCTGCTCAAGACCCTGACTTTCGAACAAATTGCCCTCAAGGTCGCCGCCCGCCTGGAGCGGGTGGGGCTGCCCGGCGTCGTGCTGGGTCATGACCTGGAAGCCGGGACCCTCGCCCTGACCCTTGATCCCGCCGGCATGGACGTGAAGGGCACCGCCACCCTGGCGGGGGTGCCGGCCCGCCTGACCTGGCGCGAGAACTTCGGGGACGGGCGCGTGACCTCGCGCTATCACGTTCAAGGCACCGTGAGCGAGGCCCGGCGCGCCGCCCTGGGGCTTGTCCTGCCCGACCAGGATCCGCCGATGGCCGTGGGTCCCTTGCCCGCCGATCTCACCGTGACGCGCGAAAAAGGAGGGAAAACAACCCTTGAAGGCGTGTTCGACCTCGCCCCCCTGACCTTGACCCTGGCGCCGTTCGATTGGCGCAAGCCGGCCGGACGCCCCGGCAGGATGCGGATCGGGGGACGCTTTTCCCCCACCAAGGCCACCTTGGACGTGGCGGTGGATGCCGGTGCCGATCTGCGCGCGCGCGCCAGCGTGTCCCTGGACCCCGACGACGCGAGCCCGCGCCTCGTGGATATTCAGGAACTGGCGGTGGGGCCGTCGTGGGTGAAGGGAACGGTGATCCCCGCCCAGGGCGCGGGAGCCACGGCCGTGACCCTGACCGACGGGATTTTGGATCTGCGTCCGGTGCGGGCCTGGCGCGCGGCCCAGCCGCCCGATCAGTCCTCGTCGCTCCCCGCCCTGACCTGCGACATCCGCCTTGCGCGGCTGCGCCTGGGCGAAACGGCGGTTCTTGAAAATGTTTCCGCCACCTTGTCGCGCTCGGACACCGAATGGCGGCAGGCGGTGGTCCATGCCCTGGTGCCGGGGGGGCCTTTCTTGAACCTGACCTTGGGGCCGTCGGGGACCGAGCGGGCCTTTGTCGTCAACACCACGGATGGCGGAGGCGTGTTGCGCGGGCTGGGGGTGTTCGATTCCCTGAAGGGCGGCCCCTTGCGGATTACCGGGAGAATCGAGGAGTCGGGCACGGTGCGCGGCCAGGTGGAAATGAACGATTTCCGCCTGACCCAGGCGCCCCTGATGGCCCGGCTGCTGTCCCTGGCCGGACTGACGGGCATTCTGGATGCCCTGGGGGGCCCGGGGATCGGTTTCATCGCCCTGCGGGTGCCCTTCGTGTACGAGGATCCGGTGCTGGTTTTGTCGGAGGCGCGGACCTATGGCCTCTCCCTGGGCCTCACCGCCAAGGGTTCGCTGAACCTTGAAAGCGATGCCCTGGCCCTGGAAGGAACCCTGGTCCCCGCCTATGCCCTGAACGGCTTGCTGGGCCAGATTCCATTGGTGGGCAAGGCCCTGGTGGGCGGCGAGGGCGAAGGTCTGATCGGGGTCACCTATCAGGTCAGCGGCACGCTGGACGAGCCCGACGTGTCGGTCAATCCGCTGTCGGCGCTCACGCCGGGTTTCCTGCGTGGCATTTTCTCGTTGTTCGATTCCCCGGAGCAGACCGCCCGGGACGCGCCAGGGAAGGAAGGGGGATGACCCTGACACGTCCGCACGCCAGGGTGGGCCCGTCCTCCAGCGACGGCTCCCTCTCCCCCCCTCCGCCCGAAGGACAGCACCGGGAACCGGAAATCCCGGCGTGGGGATACCGGTGGATTATTGGCGTGGTCTACTGCGTCGTGGGCCTCGTGGCCTTGGGGGTGTTCGTCTCCGAGCGCGCGCGCCTGGATGACACCCTGACCGCCGTGGCCACGGATCGCGCGCGAACCGTGTTCCAGATCCTGGATGTGACGCGTGAATGGAACGCGGTGCATGGGGGCGTGTATGTCGCGCCGGCCCCCGTTCCCGAAACGGCCGCTCCGACCGATCCGCCGCCGGCCGTGCTGCCCGACGGCCGGCGCCTGGAAGCGCTCAATCCCGCGCGCATGACCCGCGAGCTGGCCGCCCTGGCCGCGCGCCGCGAAGGGATCGTGTTTCACATGACCAGCCTCGCGCCCTTGGGGCCCGAGAACGCGCCCGACCCCTGGGAACGCGAATCCCTGGAGCGTTTCGCGTCCGGTGCCGCCCGGGAACGCCTGGCCCTGATCCCCGCCGATCGCGCCAAAGGACAGCGCGCGGTGCACCGGTACATGGCGCCCCTGACGGCCCGGGAGTCGTGCGTGGGCTGCCACGCCGGCTCGGGGGTCCAGGTGGGGGAGCACCTTGGCGGCATTTCCATCACCCTGCCGGCCGACGCCCTGGTGGCCAGCCGCGACGAACAGCTCGCCCACGCGGCCTTCATTTGCCTGGTGGGCGCGCTGGTGGTGGGGGTGCTCGCCCATGTCACCCTGGCCCAGGGGCGCCGGGTGATGATGGCTTGGCAGGAACGCCGGACCATGGGAGACTTGCAGCGGGCGCATCGTTTCCAAGAAGCGGTGATCGAGGCGCGGACCCGGCAACTGTCCAACGTCAACGGGGCGTTGCTGGACGAAATCAGCAAGGTGCAAGCAGCCCGGCGCGCCCTGGAGGAAAGCGAGGCCCGGACCCGGGCCGTGGTGGAAAGCAGCCAGGACGGATTCCTGATGGTCCAGGGCTGGCGGGTTCTGTTCGCCAACCGCCGCCTGAGCGAGATCACCGGCTATTCCCACCGCGAGATCATGGCCATGAGCGCCCTGACCTTGTTCGCGCCCGAGGACCGCGACCGGATCCAGGAGATCAACGCCCGCCGCCTGAAGGGCGAGGTCGTCCCCACCCACTACCGGGCCTCGGTTCTACGCCGCGATGGCGTGACGCGGCGCGTGGTCGAGATGGACGTGGTGGTTCATCCCGGCAGCGGCAGGGATGTTCCCCAGGTGGTGATCAGCGTCAAGGATGTGACCGACGCCCTGGCCGCGGAACGCTCCTTGCGCATCGCCCAGGCGGTGTTCGATCACACGGCCGAGGGCATCATGGTGCTGGATGCCCAAGACCGGATTGTTCGGGTCAATTCCGCGTTCTCGGTGATCACCGGCTATGCTCCCGAGGAGGTGATCGGCCGATCCCCGGAACTGTTGAGATCGGGCCACCATCCGCCTGCGTTCTTTGAACAGATGCACGCCGCCTTGCGCGCGCGCGGCCGCTGGGAGGGCGAGGTGTGGAACCGGCGCAAGGATGGGGAAATGTACGTTGAATGGCTGCATCTCACCGCCTTGCCCGAGGGCGAGGGAGAACCAGGCGGCCTCGTCGCGTCGTTTAGCGATATCACCCGGCGCAAGGCGGCCGAGGACGTGATCTTGCACCAGGCCACCTACGACGCGCTGACGGACCTGCCCAACCGGCGCCTGTTCGATGATCGCCTGGACGTGACCCTGGCCACCGCCTTGCGCCACGACCGCCGTTTTGCCCTGATGTACGTGGATCTGGATCACTTCAAGGCGGTCAACGATACCCTGGGGCACGCGGCCGGCGACATGCTGCTGGCCGAGGCCGCCCGGCGCATGGTGGGCTGCGTGCGCTCGGCCGACACGGTGGCCCGTCTGGGCGGCGACGAGTTCGCCATTATCCTCAACGATCTGGATCGGGGCAACCGGGTGGAGGAGGTGGCGCAGCGGGTGCGCCGCGCCCTTGAGCACCCCTTTGCCCTGACCGAGGGGCCGGCCCTGGTGTCGGCCAGCATCGGCGCGGCGGTCCATCCCCAGGACGGCCTGACGGCCGCCGACCTGCGCCGCGCCGCCGACCGGGCCTTGTATGCCGCCAAGGCGGCGGGGCGCAACACGGCGTGCTACGCCTCGCCCATCCAACCGGAAGTGTGAAGGAGCGGGGGCGCCGTGTGGTCCTCACGCGGCGCGGACGCCTTCCAGGAACTTCTGAACCATGCCGCGCAGCTCGTTGGTGTGGGAGGACAAGCCCGTGGCCGCTTTCACGGTTTCGCGCGCGGTGGAACTGGCGCCCCGGGCGGCGTCGTTGACCTGATCGATCGTGGCACTGACCTGATCGGTTCCCTGGGCGGCCTGCTGGACGTTGCGGGCGATTTCCTTGGCCGCCAGATCCTGCTGTTCGATGGACTGGGCAATGCTGGCCGAGATTTCATCAAGCTGGCCGATGACCGAGGCAATGGTGGCGATGGCCTCGGCGGTATCGCTTGAAACCTTCTGAATGCTGCCCACCTGGGCGGCGATATCCTCGGTGGCGCGGGCGGTCTGGGTCGCCAGGTGCTTGACCTCGCCGGCGACGACGGCAAATCCCTTGCCCGCCTCGCCGGCCCTGGCGGCCTCGATGGTGGCGTTCAGCGCCAGCAGGTTGGTCTGGCTGGCGATCGAGTTGATCAAGGTGACCACCTCGCCGATGCGTTGGGCGGTTTCGGTGAGGGTGCGCACATGCTGGTCGGTGCGCGCCGCTTCGCCCACCGCCTTGCGGGTGATGGTGGTGGACGTGGACACCTGCCGGCCGATTTCGGAAATCGAGCAGGTCAGTTCCTCGGTGGCGGTCGCAACGGCCTGGACATTGGCGCTGGCCTGCTGCGAGGCATTGGCCACGGCCGCCGCGCGCGCGCTGGTGTCCTCGGCGATCGACGACATGGTGGTGGCGGTGCTGGCCATGTGAGTCGTGGCCTCGGCCACCTGGGCCAGGATCGCCCCCACCTTTTCATCAAAGTGGCTGGCAAGGCCGGCCACGGCGCGGGCCCGGTCGGCGCGTTCCTTCTCGGTGGCGCGTTGCTGCTCGTCCGTGGTCCGGGCCCGGGCCAGGGCATCGCGAAATACCCGCAGCGAGGTGGTCATGGCGGCGATTTCGTCCTCGCCCGGAGCCTCGGGCACGGGCGTTTGCAAATCGCCGGCCGCGATGCCGTCCATGGAGCGCGACAGCCCGCGCAAGGGATCGATCAGGTAACGGTGGCTGATCAGGGCCGACAACCCCAGTCCGCCCGCGATTCCCACGAGGGGCACGGCGATCAGCAGCCCCGTGATCAGGCGGCGGAACTGGTCCTGGGCGGCGGTCAGGGCGCCGATCGAAGCCTCGTTGCCGGCGGCAAGCTCCTGCAACAAGGCATTGAGTGCTTTACGGTTGGATCGATTGTCGTCATTATCGCCAAACAGACGGGCCTGGGCGGTGGATTCCTCGCGGCCGAGGCGAACAAGCTCGCTGCGAAACCGGATGAACTCCTCGACCTTGGCGTTGGCGGCCTCGAAGGTGGCCTGTTGATCCTTTGGAACCAGGGCTCGCCATGTTGTCATGTAGTCGCGCATCGAGGCGAGATTCTTCATCAGCGGGGCCGCGAATTTTTCCGCGGCGTCCGCGTCCTTCGACATGTAAACGCCTCGCGAATCCATGACCACGGCCAGGACAAGGCCATTAACCCGCTCTCCCACCAGCGCTCGCGCCGAGGCTTCGGTTATTTCCTTGGAATAATGCGCGTATGTCATGGAAGCGTAAATCCCGATGCCACCGATTCCAGCGGCGACCAACGCAACCAGGCCAACGAGCAGGCCAATTTTGCGGGCAATGGGCAGCTTGGCAATGAGCATGGCCGCGGAGCTCCCTGAGCGAGGACAGACTTGAACGGGTTATAAAAATATAGCACAAAGAGTGTAGTCGCAAGAGTCCATACGCCATAAAAGTCCTGGCCTCCCTTCCAGAAGAACGGCAGGGTCGCGACGGAAGAAGCCGGAACGGGAAACGGATGAAGGACCAGGGGCTTATACCAACGG
>NZ_BJZO01000029.1 GCF_007992075.1 Pararhodospirillum oryzae | reverse complement strand
CGGCACGGACACGACACCCGGGACCGGGGGCACGGACACGACGCCGGGCACCGGGGGCACGGACACGACACCGGGCACCGGAGGGACGGATACGACGCCGGGCACCGGGGGCACGGACACGACGCCGGCCACCGGGGGCGGCGACTCGGGCGGGAATGGGGGCGGGGACTCGGGCGGCAATGGGGGCGGGAATTCGGGCTCCACGCCGCGCACCTATGACCAGACGGTAACGGTGGGCTCGGCCGACAACCCCGACGCCAGCTTTGTCACGTCGTCCAGCCAGAATTTCCAGATCACGGCGGGCACGGGCAACAACAGCATCGAAACCGGCGATGGCAACGATTACATCAATGGCGGTGCCGGCGATGATTATCTGAAGTCCAACGGCGGCGACGACATCCTGGAAGGCGGCGAAGGCAACGATAACCTGGTGGGTGGCTCGGGCGCGGGCAACGATACCTACTACGGCGGCACGGCGACCAGCGATACCAGCGTCAATGACTGGATCATTTATTCCTCAACCTCGAACGGCATTGCCGTCAACCTGCAAACCGGCCGGGCCACGGGTCCGGAAATCGATACCGACGTTCTGAGCGGCATCGAGCATGTGCGCGCCGGTGCCGGCAACGACACCCTTACCGGCAACGCGGCCGACAACCGCCTGATCGGCGCCCAGGGCGACGACGTTCTGTATGGCGGGGCCGGGGCGGATACCCTGGTCGGCGGCGCCGGCAACGATGTTCTGATCTATTCCGATGCGCAGGACGTGTACCTGGGGGCCGACGACGCGGTGTCGGCCCTGGAACAAAAAGACATCCTTCAGATTTCTTCCGGGGACTCCCTCAATCTGGGCACGACTTGGTGCGCGGCCGGGTCGGCCAACCTGGACGGCATTCGCCTGGCTGGCGGCGCGGCGCTGACCCTGGGCGGATCGTCCACCTGGGCTTCGGTCTTTGGCGGCAACACGCTGTGGATCGATGGCGGCGGCACCGACACGGTAACCGGTTCGCTCGCCTGGACGTTCGTCGGGCGCGCGACGGTGGGCACCCAGGTTTACAACACGTTCATCAATGGGACGGACACGGTCCAGGTCGCGCTCGGTGTCACCCTTGTGGGCCTGCCCGACACCACGGTGCACGAGCAATCGGGAAGCATCGGCAACGACAGCCTGGTGGGAACGGGGATCACCACCGCCACCTACGGCGGCACGGCGGTGCCCTACATTCTGCACGGCCTTGGGGGCGGCGATTCCCTGTCGGGCGACATCCGCAACGATACCCTGGACGGCGGCGCCGGCGACGACATCCTGGACGGCATGGGTGGGAATGATTCCCTTTCGGGGGGCGCGGGCAACGACAGCCTGTCGGGTGGCGCGGGCAACGACTGGTTGAGCGGGGGCGATGGCGACGACACCCTGATCGGCGGCGCGGGCAGCGATACCCTGTCGGGCGGCCTGGGCGACGACACCTTGGACGGCGGCGCGGGATCGGTTGGCAACTGGGTTGATTACAGCGACCAGACCCTGGCGGTTAGCGCGACCCTGGACGGCACGGCCACCGGCACCGGCATCGGCACGGATCAACTCAGCAACATCGCCAACCTTCGGGGCGGGTCTGGCAACGATACCCTTGCGGGCAACAGCGGCGCCAACATTCTGGAAGGCGGAGCGGGCGCCGACAGCCTCTCCGGCGACGCGGGCGACGACACGCTGTCGGGCGGAACCGGAGACGACCGCCTGTACGGGGGGGACGACAACGACATCCTGATCGGTGGCGCGGGCAACGACGTGCTGTCGGGCGACGCGGGCGACGATACCCTGATCGGCGGGGCCGGAACCGATACCCTGGTGGGCGGCGCGGGCAACGATGTGCTGGTGTGGTCGGAAGGGGCCGATCAGTACCTCGGGCACTCCCCCGGGATCAGCGATACCCTGACGGCCCAAACCGAGATCGACACGTTGCGGGTCGCGGGCGGCCTGACCTTGGACCTGAGCCAGACCTGGCAGACCAATTCGGCCTACCTGGACCGCATCGAACTGGAAACCGGGTCGGCCAACACCTTGATCATCGACAGCCAGGCCGCCTGGGCCTCGGTGTTTGGCAACACGCTGTGGGTCACCGGCGACGGGGACGACACGGTGGTGGCCCATCCGTTCTCGACCGGGGGCTGGACCTACGAAGGCGTGGTGGTCAACGCGACCGATCACCAAAGCTATTACTCGTTCACCACGGCCGACAGCGGCGTGACCGTTAACCTGCTCACGTCCATCGGCACCTTCATCGGGTTCCGCGCGGTGGCGGGGCAAACCCTGAACGGCACGTCGGGCAATGATACCCTGACCGGCGGCGGCGGGCCGGATACCCTGTCGGGCGGCGCGGGCGATGACCTGCTGAAGGGCCTGGGGGCCGCCGACAGCCTGTCGGGCGGCGATGGCAACGACACGCTTCAAGGCGGCCTGGGCAACGACACCCTGGACGGCGGCACCGGCAACGACTGGGCCGATTTCTCGGATGCCACCGGCGCGGTGACGGCTTCTCTGGCCACCGGCACCGCCAGCGGCGCCGGCATCGGCACCGACACCCTGATCAGCATCGAAGGCCTGATCGGCGGCATGGGCGCCGACAGCCTGACCGGCGACGACGGCGACAACCGCCTGTTCGGGGGCGGCGGCAACGACACCCTGGCGGGCGGCAGCGGCAACGACACCTTGTCGGGTGGCGCGGGCAACGACAGCCTGGACGGCGGCGGCGGCATCAACCGGGTGGATTATTCGGCCGAAAACGCCGGTGTGATCGTTGATCTGACCGCCGGCCGGGGCACGGTGTCGGGCGGCGGCGGCGTCGATACCCTGGCCAACTTCAGGAATGTCCTGGGGGGCCTGGGCGCCGACACCCTGGCGGGTGACATCTACGATAACGTCATGGCCGGCGGCCTGGGCAACGACAGCCTCTCGGGGGGTGATGGCAACGATACCCTGGATGGTGGCGACGGCAATGACACCCTGTGGGGTGGTGCGCAGGGTGATTCTCTGTCGGGAGGCGCCGGCGACGACCGCCTGTACGGCGAGGACGGCAGTGATACCCTGACCGGCGGCCTGGGCAACGATACCCTGTCGGGGGGAGCCGGCTGGGATACCCTGTACGGCGACGTCGGCAACGATATCTTGTCGGGGGGCGACCAGGACGACTCGCTTTCCGGCGGCGCGGGCAATGACAGCCTGTCGGGTGACGCGGGCGACGATACCCTGCTGGGCGGCGACGGCGACGACAGCCTCTCGGGCGGCGCCGGCAACGATACCCTGGATGGTGGCGACGGCGACGACACCCTGCGGGGCGAGATCGGCGACGATTCCCTTTCGGGCGGGACCGGCCACGACAGCCTGTCGGGCGGCTTGGGCAACGATACCCTGTTCGGCGACGACGGCAACGACACCCTGTCGGGCGGGTACGACAACGACATCCTGTCGGGCGGCGACGCCGATGATCGCCTGATGGGCGACGAAGGCGACGATTCCCTGTCGGGCGGCGACGGCAACGATTTCCTGGACGGCGGTCTGGGCAACGACACCCTGCTGGGGGACGCGGGGGCCGATACCCTGTCGGGCGGCGCCGGCGACGATACCCTTTCGGGCGGGGCCGGCAACGATCGCCTGATCGGAGGCGATGGCATCGACTGGGCCGACTACGGCGCCGAGACAAAAGACATCCTGCTTGATTTCACCGGCACGCAGTACCTGGCAACCGGCACCGAGGCCGGCGCCGACGCCGACACCTTGGAGGGGATCGAGCGGATTCGCCTGGGGTCGGGCAACGACACCCTGGACGGCGGTAGTGGCAACGAGTTCGTTCTGGGGGGCGCGGGCAATGACAGCCTGTCGGGCGGCGCCGGCGACGATACCCTGTTCGGCGAGGACGGCAACGACACCTTGAATGGCGATGGCGGCGCCGATTCCCTGAGCGGCGGGGCCGGCGACGACTACCTGTATGGCGGCGACGGCGATGACACGCTGAGCGGCGGGGCCGGCGATGATAACCTGTGGGGCGAGGGCGGCATCGACTGGGCCGACTATGGCGACGACACGAACGGCATCCTGCTTAGTTCCGTCGGCACCTCATACCAGCAGGCGACCGGGACCGGCATCGGCACCGACATCCTGTTCGGGATCGAACGGGTTCGCCTGGGCTCGGGCAACGACACCCTGAACGGCGCCGGTGGCAACGAGTTCGTTCTGGGCGGCGCGGGCGACGACAGCCTGTCGGGCGGCGGCGGCGATGACACGCTGAGCGGCGGAGCCGGCAACGATATCCTGAACGGTGGAGCCGGCAACGATGTCTTGATGTGGAGCGACACGCACGACCTTTATATCGGTTCGGATGACAGCAACAAGGGCGCCGATCACGATGTCGTGCTGGTCGAAGGGGGCGTTGCGATCGATGCCGCCGAGCTGAGCAGCACCACGCTTCAGAATATCGATGTCCTGCGCCTGGGGGACGGGACCAACAGCCTGGATCTTGGCGCCTCCAACACCTGGATGCTGGGCTCTGGGAACACCTTGTACATCGAAGGCTCGGGCGACGACACCGTGACCGGCGGGGTTGACTGGGTGTATCAGTCCCAGGTTTCGGAAAACGGCAATACCTACCGGGAGTTCGTGGGTCCCAATGGCGCCCGTCTTTACATCCAGACCACGATCACCCTGGATGGGTTGAGCGTGGGCGAGACGTACATCGGAACCTCGGACAACGACGACCACAGCGGTACCGAATACGCTGACTCGCTGTATGGCAACGCCGGCAACGATACCCTCTCGGGTCTGGGCGGCGACGACAGCCTGGATGGTGGTTCGGGCGACGACAGCCTGTCGGGGGGGGACGGCAACGACATCTTGTTCGGCGGCAACGCCGACGCCGTTAGCCAGTCGTCGGGCAACGATACCCTGTTGGGGGGCGACGGCGACGACACCCTGACCGGCGGGGATCTGGGCCACAATACCTTGATGGGCGGTGCCGGCAACGACGTTCTGATCGCGGGCCAGGGAGGGCAGGGCGACCTGCTGCAAGGGGAGGACGGCAACGACAGCCTGACCGGCAGCCTGGGCGCCGACACCCTGTCGGGCGGCGCCGGCGATGACACCCTGACCGGCGGATCGGCGGAAAGCGGCACCTGGGCCGACTATTCCGACGCGGAAAACCCGGTAACGGTGGACCTGAGCGGGCAAACCGGCGTGGCCAGCGGTGGCGACGAGGTCGGAAACGATACCCTGATCGATATCGCGAACGTGCGCGGCGGCACGGGCGGTGACGTTCTCATCGGCGGTGCGGGGGCGAATATCCTGGTAGGCGGCGCGGGCAACGACACCTTGTCGGGGGGCGAGGGCGACGACCTGCTGGACGCCGGCGACGGCCTGGACCAGAAGCTCCACGGCGGGGCCGGCAACGACACCTTGGTGTGGTCGGGCGAGGGCGTCTACAGCGGCAGCGATTCCGATTATCAGTCGAGCGACGTGGATGTCCTGCGGGTCGGGGCCAATGCGACGGTGTCGTTGACCGGCAATTCCACCTTTGAATATATCGATGTGATCGAACTGGAAGGCGGTACCAGCCTGAGCGTGGGGTCGGCCAGCGACTGGGACGCCAATGCCTTCAACAGCACCTTGTACATCCGGGGTGGATCCGACGACACGGTGACGGGCGCCGCGAGCTGGGCCTGGCAGGGCGACGTGGTCGGCACCGACGGCGAGACCTACGGGTGGTTCGTCGATCGCGACGATCCCACTCAGGCCCTGTACATCCAAGGCGGCGTTGTCCTGGAAGGCTTCTTGAACGGCACCTTGGTGAAGGGCGCCGGGCTGCTGGAGGGAACCGCTCTCGACGATCTCCTGATCGCGGACGGCGACGCCACCTTCGTGGGGCTGGGCGGCGACGACACCTTCCACGGGACCAGCTATTCGAACCTCGTGGATTATTCCCGCGACAGCGCCGGGGTCGAGGTGCATCTGGCCGGCGCCGAACAGCAAGGCTGGGCCAGCGGCGCGGCCATCGGGAACGACATCCTGTCTAACGTCGCCAGCGCCATCGGTGGCTCGGGTGCCGACACCCTGGTGGGCAGCAGCGGGGATAATCAGATCTGGGGCGGCGCGGGCGATGACAGCCTGTCGGGCGGCTCGGGCAACGATACCCTGCTTGGCGAAGCGGGCAACGATACCCTGGACGGCGGAATCGGCCCCGACAGCCTGGACGGGGGCGCAGGCGCCGACAGTCTGTCGGGCGGGGATAACGACGATACCCTGGTGGGCGGCCTGGGCGATGACACCCTGTCGGGCGGCGCCGGCGATGATGTCTTGTCGGGCGGTGACGGCGACAATGTCCTGGATGGCGGCGAGGGGGCCGACACCCTGACCGGCGGGGCTGACGCCGACACCCTGTCGGGCGGCGAGGGTACCGACACGGCGGATTACACGCACGACAGCCTGGGTGTCGAAGTCAACCTGAACGATGGCTATGCCCGGGGCCGCGCCATTGGCGAGGATTCCCTGACGAGCATCGAGGATGTGTCCGGTGGTTCCGGCGACGACACCCTGATCGGCGACGACAACGCCAATGTCCTGGCGGGCGAGGGCGGCGCCGACCTTCTGGACGGTGGCGCGGGCGACGACTGCTTGTCGGGCGGCGCGGGCGACGACACCTTGGTGTGGTCGGATAGCGGCGATACCCTGGATGGCGGAGGAGGCTTCGACGTCTTGCGGGTGCAAGGCGGCCAGGCCGTGACCATCGGCACCTTGTCGGGCAACCTTTCCGGCATGGAGGCCATCCACCTGGGCGACGGCGCCAACCAACTGGTTCTGGGCGATGATGGCGCGAGTTGGTGGGACGCTTTCGGCGGCTTGGAGCTGTACATCCAAGGCGATGGCGACGACACGGTGACCGGAAGCGTGACGGACGGTCAGCCGTTCGGGGTCTATACCCACGAGGTATCCTACAAAGGGTTGAGTTATTACGAATTTAATGCTGGACCGGGCGTAATTTACATCCAGACCACCCTCACCTTGGACAGGTTCAGGGTGGAAAACGAGGGTGTCGATGTGAACTCCTGGTATGGGTCCCCCGACAATGATGTCGTGACCGAGATCGGGTCTGATGCGACCCTGTTCGGATACGCCGGGGCCGACACCCTGACGGGGGGCGACGGAAATGATTTCCTGGACGGCGGGGCCGGGGCGGACTCCCTGACCGGCGGCGCGGGAGACGACACCCTGAGCGGCGGCTCGGGTAATGATTTCCTGGACGGCGGGAACGGCAACGACTGGGTGTCGTATGCCGAGGCCACGAACGCCGTGACCGTGGACCTGGAAAACGGCTGCGCCACCACCTCCCGCGCGGTCGAAGGCGGGGTGGTGAGCGAAACCGATACCCTGGCCGGGATCGAGAATGTCCTGGGCGGTAGCGGCAACGATACCCTGATCGGCGACGGCCTGGATAACGTCCTGATGGGCGGCGCCGGCGACGACAGCCTGATGGGCGGGAACGGCCTCAACCAGCTGGACGGCGGGGCGGGCAACGACGCCCTGGTGGGCGGTGCCGATGCCGATACCCTGAGGGGCGGCACCGGCGACGACAGCCTGGACGGCGGCGGCCTGGGTGAGGACCGGCTTGAAGGCGGTGATGGCGCCGACACGCTGCAAGGCGGCGACGGCGCCGACACCCTGGACGGGGGCGCGGGCGACGACGTTTTGAGTGCCTCGTCGGGTAACGACAGCCTGAGCGGTGGCACCGGCGATGACAGCCTGCAAGGCGGCGACTGCGACGATATCCTGCTGGGCGACGATAGCGCCGGGACGATCCTGGGCGGCAACGACACCCTGGAAGGCGGCGCGGGCAACGATATCCTGGCGGGTGGGTTTGGCGACGACCTTCTGAGCGGCGACGACGGCGACGATTCCCTGTCGGGTGGCGTTGGGTCCGATACCCTGTCGGGCGGCGCGGGCAACGATACCCTGTCGGGCGGGGCCGGCATTGACTGGGTGGACTATTCGGCTCTGACCTCGGCCGTGCACGTGGACCTGTCGAATACCTCTGGCGACAATGCCGGGGGCGATGAGGTTGGCTTCGACCGCGTGCGGGAGATTGAAAACGTGGCCGGCGGCCATGGTGACGATGTGCTGACCGGCGACGATACCTTCGGCAACGTTCTGGTCGGCAACGCCGGCGCCGACACCCTGTCGGGCGGGGGCGGTGACGACACCCTGATGGGCGGGATCGGCGCCGACAGCCTTTCCGGCGGCGACGGCACCGACTGGGCCCTGTATGTCGATGAAACGGGGAACATCACCGGATCGCTGGCCACGGGGCTTGTCACCACCGACACCGGCACCGATTCCCTGAGCAGCATCGAAGGTCTGTTGGGAGGGCGCGGCGACGACACCCTGGAGGGATCAACCGGCGATGAAACCCTGCTGGGCGGGGCCGGCGCCGACAGCCTTTCCGGGGGCGGCGGCAGCGACACCTTGGACGGCGGCCGGGGCAACGATATCCTGATCGCCGCCAGCGGCAACGACAGCCTTTCGGGCGGGGAAGGCAACGACACCCTGGACGCGGGCGCGGGCGACGACATCCTGATCGGCGGATCGGGGGCCGACAGCCTTTCGGGCGGCGACGGTGACGACCGCTTCGTGGGCGGCCTGGGCAACGACACCCTGATCGGCGGAGAGGGAAACGACACGGCCGATTACAGCGCGCAAACCGGCGCCCTGACGATCCGCCTCGACCAGGGCACGGCCAGCGGCGCGGGGATCGGCACCGATTCCTTGAACGGGATCGAAGCCGTGATCGGCGGCTGGGGTGGCGACCTTCTGGTTGCCGGGGGCAGCGGGGCGTTGCTGGATGGCCGCGCGGGCGACGATACCCTGACCGGCGGCGCGGGCGACGATACCCTGGAGGGAGGCTCCGGGGGCCGGGACTGGGTTGATTACAGCGCCGATACGGTCGGGTTCACCGCCTCCCTGGAGCTGGGCACGGCCACCGAAAACGTCAATAGCCCCCTGGGGATCGGCGCCGATTTCTTGAGCACAATCACCAACCTGCGCGGCGGCGCGGGGAATGATACCGTGGAGGGGAACTGGGGCGACAACATCCTGGAGGGCGGGGGCGGCAACGACAGCCTGTCGGGCGGGGATGGCGACGACACCCTGTCGGGCGGCTTGGGGAACGATACCCTGGTGGGCGGGGATGGCTCCGACTGGGCGGACTATTCGGCCCAGATGTCGGCGGTGTCCGTGGACCTGAGGATCGTGTCCGGCGCCAATGCCGTGGGCGCGGGCGTGGGGAGCGATACCCTGTCGGGGATTGAAAACGTCGCCGGCGGCGCCGGCAATGACAGCCTGATGGGGGATGACAACGCCAACGTGCTGCGGGGTGGCTTGGGCTCCGACACCCTGTCGGGGGGCCTGGGGAACGATACCCTTGTGGGTGGCGAAGGAGTGGACTGGGTCAGCTACGGCTACGACGCCGGCGGCGTGAATATTGACCTGTTCCAAGGCACGGGGGTTGGCTCCGCGTCCAACGACGTCGATTTCCTGAGCGGGATCGAGAATGCGGCCGGCGGCGCGGGCGACGACATTGTGTCCGGCGATACGCGCGAAAACGTGCTGCGTGGCGAGGCGGGCAACGACACTTTGTTCGGCGGCGGGGGCGACGACAGCCTGTCGGGTGGCACCGGCGATGACACCCTGTCAGGGGGGGCCGGCGACGACACCCTGAACGGCGGCGACGGGTCGGATTGGGCCTCTTACGAGTTTGAACATTGCGACATCACCGCTTCGCTGGAGACGAAACTGGCCCAAGGGACGGCCATCGGCACGGATTCCCTGGACAGCATCGAGAATATTCGCGGTGGTTCGGGCAACGACTTCCTGGTTGGCGACAGCGGCAACAATTATCTGGGAGGCGGCGAGGGTAATGACACCCTGGTGGGCGGCGAGGGCAGCGACACCCTGTGGGGTGGCGACGGGATTGACTGGGCTGATTTCTCGGGCGCCAACGGAGCGGTTAACGCTACGGTGGGTTATAATTATGAGGGGTATAATGATCCTGGTTTCTCGGCGACCATCGGTAGTGGAGACGAAATCTGCCTTCTCATTCAAATCGAGAACCTCCAAGGCAGCGACTATGACGACACCATCCACGGCAATAGCGACGGGAACATTCTGGTAGGGGGGGCCGGCAACGACATCCTGTCGGGTGGGGACGGCAGTTCCATTCTTATGGGGGGCGCGGGCGATGATACCCTGACCGGGGGTACCGGCACCGACTGGGCCGACTACAGCGACGATACCGCCGGGGTGGATGCCTCGCTGACAACGGGCGCCGCCTCCGGTGAAAAAACGGGTTCAGACAGCCTGAGCGAGATCGATGCCCTGCGCGGCGGTAGCGGCGACGATACCTTGGAAGGCGACAGCGGCGCCAATACCCTGGAAGGGGGCGCGGGCAACGACATCCTGCGCGGCCTGGGCGGGTCCGACAGCCTCGTGGGTGGCGACGGGGTGGACTGGGCGGACTATGGCGACGATGCGGCGGGTGTTCTGGCCTCTCTGGCCGACAGAACCGCCGAAGGCGGAGACATCGGGACCGATGTCCTGGACGGCATCGAAAACCTGCGCGGTGGCAGCGGCGACGACACCTTGATCGGCGACGACGGCGCCAATGTCCTGGCGGGCGGCGCCGGCAACGACAGCCTGAATGGCGGCGCCGGATCCGACTGGGCCGATTACAGCGACGATGAAACCGGCGTGACCGTGTTGCTGGAGGTTGGGCATGCCACCGGCGAAGCGGTCGGGACCGATACCCTGGTGAGCATCGAGAACGTGCGCGGCGGCTGGGGCGATGACACCCTGAGCGGCGGCGCGGGCGACAACCGGCTGGCGGGCGGCGGCGGCGACGATCTGCTGCTGGGAGGCGCGGGCAGCGACTGGGCCGATTTCAGCGACGCTAGCGGCGCCGTTGTCGCGTCGCTGGTCACCGGCCTGGCGAACGACGGGTCGGGCGGCACCGACACCTTGCAAGGCATCGAGAACCTGGCCGGGGGCCAGGGCAACGATTCCCTGACCGGCGACAGCCTGGATAACCGCCTGTCGGGTGGGGCCGGCAACGACATCCTGGACGGCGGGGCCGGATCCGACTGGGCCGACTACGGCGACGATACGGCGGGCGTTTCCGTGAACCTGACCACCGGGCGGGCCAGCGGACCGGCCATCACGTCCGATACCCTGATCAGCATTGAAAACGCCGCTGGCGGGTCGGGGGATGATGTCCTGACCGGCAACACCGAGGCGAACGTGCTCATGGGCGGTGCCGGCAGCGACACCTTGTCGGGCGGCGGCGGAGCCGACACCCTGATCGGCGGCGACGGCATCGACTGGGTGGATTTCAGCGCGCAAGGCGCGGGGATCGGAGCAACCCTGGATGGCCAGACCCTGATCGGTATCGAGAATATGCGGGGCGGGTCGGGCGCCGACACCTTGGTGGGCGACGCGGGCTTCAACCGGCTGGAAGGGGGCGCCGGCGCCGACAGGCTGGACGGTGGGGAAGGCAGCGATACCCTGGTCGGTGGTCTGGGCGATGACACCCTGATCGGTGGCGACGGGGCGGACTGGGTCGATTACAGCGCCGAAACCGGGAACTTGAGCGTGTCGTTGCGCGCCCATCAGGCCTCGGGCGGCACCATCGGGACCGATGCCCTGTCGGAAATCGAAAACATCGAGGCCGGTTCCGGCAACGACACCTTGGCGGGCGATGGCAACCGCAATGTCCTGGTCGGCGGTGCCGGGACCAACACCGTGGATTATTCCGGGGTCTCGACCAGCGTGCACGTGGTCTTGTCGGCCATGGGCGCCTACACCGACGTTAGTAGCTATACGGTCGGCTTCGCCAGCGGGGGCACCGACGTGGGCGACGACACCCTGGTGGGGATCCAGAACGCGGTTGGCGGCAGCGGCGATGACTGGCTGGTGGGGGCGGACGGCGCCAACACTTTGGAAGGTGGCGAAGGCTCCGACACGCTGTCGGGCGGCGCCGGCAACGACAGTCTGGACGGTGGCGCGGGATCCGACTGGGTGGACTACTCGGACGCGGTTCATTCGGTGATCGTGAACCTGACCACCGGGCGGGCCAGCGGATCGGCCATCACGTCCGATACCCTGATCAGCATCGAAAACGCCTGGGGTGGTGCCGGGGGCGATACCATGACCGGCAACGCCGAGGCGAACGTGCTGATGGGCGGCGCGGGCAACGACACCTTGTCGGGCCTCGACGGGGCCGACGTGCTGGACGGCGGAACCGGGGCCGACAGCCTGAGCGGCGATGGGGGCGACGACCGGCTGGAAGGCGGATCGGGCGCCGATACCCTGAGCGGCGGCACGGGCCACGACACCTTGTCGGGCGGCGAAGGCGACGACGTTTTCGTGTGGTCGGGCAGCGACAGCACCAGCTTCGATGTGTACGTGGGCGCGCAGTCCGCGGACGCAGCGACCCGCGACCAGCGCAACACCTTGCTGGTGGGCGCGACCGGCAACCAGACCATTGACCTGACTGAGCCAACCAGCTGGCAAAGCGGTGGCTCGCGCTTCTTGAACCGGATCTTGCTGGGCACGGCCACCGCCAACACCGTGACCCTGGGGAACTCCGTGGGCTGGGCGACGGCCTTTGGCACCACCTTGTGGGTGCAGGGCAACAGCAATGATTCCGTGATCGGGAGCGGGGCGGGCTGGACCTATCAGGGCGACGTAACGGAAACCACGCTGGATTCCAGTACCGGTCAGGTGGTGGTCTCGACCTACCATTCCTTCTCGCGCGAGGAGGGGGGCGTCTCCTACACCGTGAATTTGCAAGACGGCATCGACCTGAGCGGGTTCCCGGTGGCGGACCTGGGGGTGGTGCCCTCGGGCTACAACGTGCCCACCGACGGGCCGGACGACTTGGCCTTGGGCCAGAACGGCGTGCTGGAAGGCCTGGGCGGCGCCGATACCCTGACGGGAAGTGTCTATAGTATTAGCCCAACCTCAAGTACGGGCGAGGACACCCTTTCCGGCGGAGCCGGCGACGATCTGATCCGGGGCGACGATCCCAATCAGACGCTCTTGAACCCCTGGCAGGCGGCGTCCGACGTGCTGTATGGCGGCGCGGGCAACGACACCTTGATCGGCGGCGATGAAGTCGGTCAGTCCGGCGAGACCCGGACCGGCGATACCCTTTCCGGCGGTGCCGGCGACGATCTGCTGATGGGCGGCAATGGCCACGATGTCCTGGACGGTGGGTCGGGCAACGACACCCTGGTGGGCGGGGTGGGGAACGATGTCCTGGACGGCGGCGACGGCATCGACTGGGCCGTTTTCTCGGACGAGTCCTCGGCGGTTGAAGTGGAGCTGGCCGAACCCGGCGAGGAAACCGACGCCCGGCGTTGGGCGATGGGAGATGGCCTTTGGTATTTGGGTAACTCGGACACCCTGTATGGAATCGAAAACCTGTGGGGTTCCGCCTACAGCGACGTCCTGAGCGGGAACAGTCTGGCCAATGTTCTCGTGGGCGGCGGGGGCGACGATACCCTGACCGGCGGGGCGGGCAACGACACCCTGATCGGCGGGGCCGGCAACGATATCTTCACGGTGAGTGTGTACGCCAATACCGTGGACGGCGAATGGCGGAGCGACAACGACGGTCGGGACATGATCGTGGGCGCCGACACCGAAGCCCAGGCGGACCGGGATTTCGACGTGCTGCGGATCACCAACGCGCGGTTCGGTGTTGAAAGCCTGGACGTGGGCCAGGCGGTGAGCGTGTCGCTTTCGGTGGGCGAGGACGGCAGCGTGCTGGCCGACGGCTCAAGCGGTCTGGATGGGGTCAGCCTGTTCGGCGGCCCGATCACCCTGGTGGTGGGCTCGCCCGACGAATGGGCCTCGGCCTTCGGGACCACCTTGTGGATCAGCGGCACGGTGGGCAGCGGCTACAGCGCGATATCCCAATTCGGGCTGGATCTGTCGGACTACACCGTGCAGTCGTCGGGGTGGACCTACGAAGGGACCGTCTCGCAAGGGAATGTCCCCTATCTTTCCTATTCCCAGGTGTGGGAAGGGACGACCTACCACATGAATATCCTGACCGGTCTGTCGGTGTCGGAGGATCTGACCGTCGATCCGCCCACCGTGTGGTCGGCCGCGGGGGCCTGGGATGTCTGGCACCAGGGATCGGATCAGGTCGATATCCTGGTCGGCGGAGATGGTGCCGATACCTTGCTGGGCGAAGGCGGGGGCGACACCCTTATCGGCGGCGAAGGGGCCGACCATCTGGAAGGCGGCGCCGGGATTGATAGCGTTTCAGGCAACGGGGGTGACGATTTCGTATCGGGCGACGCGGGCGACGATTTTCTGGATGGTGGCACCGGCACCGATACCGTGCTGGGGGGCCTGGGCAACGACTGGCTGTCGGGCGGCGCCGGGGATGATCTGGTCGGCGGCGGGGCCGGAGCCGATACCCTGTCAGGGGGCTGGGGCAACGATACTCTCGACGGCGGCGCGGGCGTGGACTGGCTGGCGGTCAACGTCGGCTCGGAACCTGGCGCCGAGAATTATGTGGCGTGGGCCGAAATTAATCTGTGGAGTGGGACCGCTTCCGTGTTCGGCCGCTCTCCCGACTACGCGTTCCAGGGCTCGCAACGGCTTTCGGGCATCGAGAATGTTCTGGGGAGCGATGGCGACGATTTCCTGCTCGGCGATGACGCCAGCAACTGGCTGATCGGTGGCCAGGGCAGCGATACCCTCGTGGGCGGGGCCGGCGACGACACCTTGCAAGGCGGGGTGACGGGCGAAAACGACGGCGCCAACTGGCTGAGCGGCGGCGCGGGCAACGATCACCTGTATCTGAGCAACGTCTCCGATACGATCGACGGCGGCGACGGGGTCGACGTTTTGCACGTGACCCCCCTGGGCAACGAGCCTCTGGTCGTGAATGGCGACGAGGACTACAGCAACATCGAGCGGATTGATTTCTCGGCCTTCCCGCTGGACGACGACGGCACGGGCGATCAAGGCGGCAACGCCTTGACCCTGACCGCCGAGGGCGTGATGGGGATGACGAGCGAAATCAACGTGGCCACCGGCACCGAGCATTCGCTGGTGGTCACGGGCAGCGACAGCGGCCACACGAGCTTGACCCTTAAGGCCGTGAGTGGCTCTTCCTCGGCCTGGACCGAGGAAGGTTCGGTCATGGCCGATCTGGATCTGGATGGAACGTCGGAATCGTACTCCGTCTATTCCTCCGGTTACGAAGACGGGAGTCACACCACGTCGGTGAAGGTGTTCGTGTCGTCCACCGTGACCCTGGACAGCACAAGCGACATATCTCACGGAGGCTGAAGCGTGACGGGAACCGGGGATGTTTTTCCGGTTCCCGGCCCACCTTGATCCGGCATGAGGAAAAGAGGGGGAAGGCCCGGGCCTTCCCCCTCTTTTTCTGTCCTCAAGACAAGGAAACGGGGCCTTGCGGCCCCGTTGGTTTTTTTGGGTTTCCGAGGCCCGGGCTTACGAACAGCCGGTGGTGGCTCCGCAGGTGTCGCACTTCAGGCAGGTGCCGTTGCGCACCAAGGTGAAGTTGCCGCATTCGCTGCAACTGTCGCCTTCATAGCCCTTCATGCGCGCCTCGCGAATGCGGGCCTGGGTACTATCGCCCTTGCTCGCGGTGGAACCGCCGTGGGTGTGGGCGAGGCCGGCATGGACGGGGCCGTGGGTGCCGGTGCCCTGGGCCCCGCTCTTCAGGCCCTTGGCCTCGCGGTCCTTGTGGCGCAGCACGTACAGGTTGGAACGCACGTAGCCGGCGCTGACCGTCTGGTTCAGGTGATCCTCTTCCCAGGTCTGATCATGAAAGTCCCCTTCCTGGTGGCCGTCGCCCAGGGTATCGGGGGTCAGGTCCTGGGGCTCGACGTGGGCCAGGTCGTTGCGGCCCAGGTAGCTGATCGCCACCTCGCGGAAGATGTAATCCAGGATCGAGGTCGCCATCTTGATGGCCTGGTTGCCCTCGACGATGCCCTGGGGCTCGAAGCGGGTGAAGGTGAAGGCCTCGACATACTCTTCCAACGGCACGCCGTATTGCAGGCCGATGGAAATGGCGATGGCGAAGTTGTTCATCAGGCTGCGGAAGGCGGCGCCTTCCTTGTGCATGTCGATGAAGATTTCGCCCAGGCGGCCGTCTTCGTATTCGCCGGTGCGCAGATACACCTTGTGCCCGCCGACGATGGCCTTTTGCGTATACCCCTTGCGCCGGTCGGGCAGGCGCGAGCGCTGGGCGATCACCCGGGTGACGATGCGCTCGGCCAGAACCTGGCTGCGCTGGGCCGCCGGCTGGGGCGCCAGCACCTCGGCCACCGGGGCCGGGGCTTCCTCGGCGTCGGCGTCGGTGTCGAGGTCGTCCAGAAGCTGGGCGGCCAGGGGCTGCGACAGCTTGGAGGTGTCGCGGTACAAGGCGTTGGCCTTCAGGCCCAGGCGCCACGAGGTCAGGTAGGCGTCCTTGCAGGCTTCGACGGTGGCGCTGGCCGGCATGTTGATGGTCTTGGAAATGGCGCCCGAAATAAACGGCTGGGCGGCGGCCATCATGCCGATGTGGCTGGTCGTCGACAGCGCGCGGGTCCCGGTGCGCCCGCAGGGGCTCGCGCAGTCAAACACGTTCAGATGCTCGGGCTTCAGGCCGGGCGCGCCTTCCACGGTCATCGCCCCGCAGACATGGGTGTTGGCGGCCTCGATGTCGGCGCGGGAGAACCCGAGGGCGGCGAGGATGTCGAAGTCGGGATCGTCCAGTTGCTCGGGCGTGAAGCCCAGGGCCCCGGTGCAAAAGCCATCGCCCAGGGTCCAGCGGTTGAACACGAAGCGGATGTCGAACGCCGACTCCAGGGCTTCCTCGACCCGGGCCAGGGCGCCGGCGGTGAAGCCGCGCGCGCTCAGGGACTCGGGGTTGATCGCCGGGGCGCCCGCCAGGGTGCCATGACCCACCGCGTGGCGGATGATGGCCGTAATGGCTTCGGGCGCGTAGCCCAGGGCGCGCAAGGCGCGGGGCACCAGGCGGTTGATGATCTTGAAGTAGCCACCCCCGGCCAGCTTCTTGAACTTGACCAGGGCGAAATCAGGCTCGATGCCCGTGGTGTCGCAGTCCATGACCAGGCCAATGGTGCCGGTGGGCGCGACAACCGAGACCTGGGCATTGCGAAAGCCGTGCTCGGTGCCCAGGGCCAGGGCCTGGTCCCAGGCGGCGCGGGCGGCGGCGACCAGGGCGGGCTCGGGGCAGGCGGCGGCGTCAAGCGGCTGGGGCGCGATCGACAGCCCCTCGAAGCCGCTGGTTTCGCCATGGGCGGCGCGGCGGTGGTTGCGGATCACGCGCAGCATCGCGTCCTGGTTGGCGGCGTAGCCGGCGAACGGGCCCATCAGCGCGGCCATTTCGGCGCTGGTGGCATAGGCAACGCCGGTCATCAAGGCGCTGATCGCCCCGCACAGGGCGCGGCCCGGGGCGCTGTCGTAGGGCAGGCCGTTGGCCATCAGCAAGCCGCCCAGGTTGGCGAAGCCCAGGCCCAGGGTGCGGAATTCATAGGAGCGCTGGGCAATCTCGCGCGAGGGGAACTGCGCCATCAGCACCGAGATTTCCAGGACGATGGTCCACAGCCGGCAGGCGTGCTGGAACGCGGCGCCATCGAAGGGCGCGCCTTCTTCCTGGAAGGCCACGAGGTTCAGCGAGGCCAGGTTGCAGGCGGTATCGTCCAGGAACATGTATTCCGAGCACGGGTTGGACGCGTTGATCCGCCCCGAGGCCGGGCAGGTGTGCCATTCGTTGATGGTGGTGTCGAACTGCACCCCGGGATCGGCCGAGGCCCAGGCGGCGCCGGCGATCTTGTCCCACAAGGCACGGGCGGGCACGGTGCGCGCGCGCGCGGTGGTGCGCTCGCGCAGGGTCCAGGGCGCATCCTCCACCACGGCATTCAAGAAGGCGTCGGTCAGGCGCACGGTGTTGTTGGAATTCTGCCCGGCCACGGTCAGGTAGGCTTCGGAATCCCAATCGGTATCGTAGGTTTCAAACGAAAGATCGGTCACCCCCTGGCGGGCCAGCGCGATGACCTGGCGCAAGGTGTTCTCGGGCACGTGGTCGCGCTTGGCGGCGCGCAGGGCCTTGCGCAGGGCGGCGTTGCGCGCGGGATCGCAGCGGGCTTCGTCGTCAAGGGAGGTGGACGCCCCGGCGATCGCGGCCAGAACCGCCTTCACCGCGCGCTCGCACACCTTGGAGCCGGCGACCAGGGCCGCCACCTTGCGTTCCTCGCGCGCCTTCCAGTCAATGAATTCCTCGATGTCCGGGTGATCGATGTCGCAGATCACCATCTTGGCGGCGCGCCGGGTGGTGCCGCCCGACTTGATGGCCCCGGCGGCGCGATCGCCGATTTTCAGGAAGCTCATCAGTCCCGACGAACGCCCGCCCCCCGACAGGGGTTCGCCCAACCCGCGCAGGGCCGAGAAATTGGTGCCGGTGCCGCTGCCGTACTTGAACAGGCGGGCCTCGCGCACCCACAGGTCCATGATGCCGCCTTCATTGACCAGATCATCCTGGATCGACTGAATGAAGCAGGCGTGGGGCTGCGGGTGCTCGTAGGCGCTTTCCGACAAGCGCAGTTCGCCGGTGCGGTAGTCCACGTAATAATGCCCTTGGCCGGGGCCATCGATGCCATAGGCCCAGAACAGGCCGGTGTTGAACCACTGGGGGGAATTGGGGGCCGCCATCTGGGCCGCCAGCATGTAGCGGATTTCGTCGTAGAAGGCGCGGGCATCCGATTCGGTGTCGAACGTGCCGCTTTTCCAGCCCCAATAGGTCCAGGTGCCGGCCAGGCGATCGAATACCTGGCGGCTGTCGCTTTCCCCACCCAAGCGGGAGTCGGCCGGCAGGGCGGCCAGGGCCTCGGTGTCGGCACCGTGGCGCCACAACCATGCGGGCACGTCGTCCTCGGGAACCGCCTTCAGGCGCGCCGGAACCCCCGCCTTGCGGAAGTACTTCTGCGCCAGCACGTCCACCGCCACCTGACTGAAATTCTCGGGCACCTGAATGGCCTCGGCCCGGAAAACCACCGAGCCATCGGGATTGCGGATTTCGCTGGTCGCTTCGCGGAACGTCAGGGCGTCGTAGGGGCTGGCGCCGTCCCGGGTGAAAAGGCGTTCAATCCGCATGGTTTCGGTGTCCTTAAAGGCTGCGTCTTTCCCCGGAAACGCCGGGGGTCGTTAGGGGGCTGGGGGCTGGGGCCCAACGGGACCAGCCCCGCCTGGCCGGTCCGCGAGGTCTGGCCGCAAGAGCGGAGCTTATGGCGACTCGACCGACGTATTTACTAGATATGGGGTTAAGGGAGGCTCTTGTCTCCCAGATTATGGGTTTGGGGGAACGGCGACAACGGCTTTTTGTCCTTGCTAGGGGTTGGGGATAAGTGCCCGTTTGCCCCGACGAGTCGGGCGATTGTCTGGCCCGGGCGTGCGCGCGGGCGTCCTTGTGCACCACGAGACCAGACATCGCCTTCTGGACGGGGGCGCTGGCATGCGCCATAGTGCGGGCTTCAAATTCGGCCGGCGTTCCCCCGCCGCGTGGTCGTTTGCCGTTGCGCCGCTTTTCCAAGGAGTCGCCTTGCAATGAATATCGGCACCCGGTTGTATACCCGGTTGAATGGTGAATTGGTGGGCGAGGACGCCCACGGCAACCGCTATTATCAAAGCCGCGAGGCCAAGACGGCGCCCTTGTACCGGCGCAAGCGCTGGGTGGTGTACAAGGGGCGGGTCGAGGCTTCGAAGGTCCCCGCGGAGTGGCACGGATGGCTGCATTACACCTGCGACGCCCCGTTGGACGGGGGCGCGCGGGCGTGGGTCCAGCCTCATCTTCCCAACCTGACCGGAACCCCGGCGGCCTCGGTGCCGGCGGGCGACGAACGGCGGGGAGGGCAGCGGCCGGCGGCAACCGGGGACTATCAGGCTTGGCGTCCCTGACAATCGCGCGGTCGGATCCGGGCCGGGGTCGGACGGGGCAGACCGGGTGAGGAAGCATGCCAGGGCGTAATGGTCGCAAGGAAACCCTGATCGGAGCGGTGGTGGTGTTGGCGGGGGGGCTCCTGCTGGCCCTGACAACCATCAACCGCTACGAAGGCGAGGCGCCGGCGGGCGTCTACGAGGTACGGGCCGTGTTCAATCGGGCCGACGGGGTCGGCGTGGGCTCCGAGGTGCGCCTGGCCGGCATTCCGGTGGGCAAGGTGGTGGCGCATACCCTGGCCGACACCTACCGGGCCGAGGTCACCATGCGGTTGGATATCCCCCAGGAACTGCCCGACGACACGTCCGCCGCCATCCAGACCGAGGGGCTTCTGGGCTCGAAATACATCGAGCTCCTGACCGGCGGCGGGGGCTTTGGCACCATCGGGTCGGGAGAACGCCTGGATTACACCCAGGATTCGGTGGTGATCGAGGATCTGATGTCCAAGGTCGTGGCCCTGGCCAAGACCCGCCGGGGCCTGGATCCCAACCGGCCGGCGGCCGAGCAGGTGCGCGAACACGACGCCGAGGCCCGGCGCAAGGCCCAGGAAAACCGCGCGGCCCGCGAACAGGCCGAGGCCGAACGCCGCGCCCGGGAACAGCAGGCCCGCGAGGCGGCCGAGGCCGAGACCCGGCGCTGCGCGGCGGCGGTACACGATTGGCAGGCCTGCCTTGCCCGCGAACGCACCCAGGCCGAGAGCGCGGGCACGGGGTGGTTTTTGTCGCCCTCGCACCCGGTGGCCTGGAACGGCCTGCGGCTGGCGGGGGTCCCCCGCGCGCGGCCGCTGTCCTGGGCCCTGCCGCCCGGCCAGGCCACGGCCCTTCCCAGTTCCGACACGCCTCCCGACACGCCCAAGGATAACTGAGCCATGGAACGCAATCCGATCGAAACGATCATGGGCGCGGTCGTGCTGCTGGTGGCCGGCCTGTTCGTGGCCTTTGCCTATACCAGTGCCACGCTCAAGCCCGTGTCGGGCTATCCGGTCGAAGCCGTGTTTTTGAAGATCGGCGGTCTGGAAACGGGAAGCGACGTGCGCATCAACGGGGTGAAGGTGGGCTCGGTCACCGGGCGTCAGCTGGATCCCGACACCTATCAGGCCGTGGTCTCGATGACCCTTTCGGGGAGCGTCCACATCCCCGACGACACCCGCGCCGCCATTGTCAACGACGGCCTGCTGGGGGGCAAGTACGTGCGCCTGGAGCCCGGGCAGTCGACCACGATGCTGAAGACCGGTGGCCGGTTGACCAATACCCAGGATTTCATGTCGATGGAAGAACTGGTGGGCGAGATCATTTTCCTGGCCACCCAGCCCGCGCCGGGATCGTGAGCGGGCGGGCGCGATCGCGAACATAATGGAACGGATCATGAAGACTCGGCCATCAAGGGCACGCGTGGGGCACTGGCATCGGGGAAGCGGGATGCGGACGCTGGTGGCCCTGGTCACGGTGCTGGGGGGGATCGGGATCGCCGCTCCCGCCGGCGCCGAGGATATCCAGGCGCAAACGGCCCGCCTGGGCTGGCTGGACAAGATCACCGCCCGTATTGGTGAAGTGCGCGTGGACGTGGGGACGGCGACGCGCCTGGGGGTGCTGTCGATCACCGTGCGCTCGTGCGTGCGCCGGGTGCCCCCCGACGATCCGGAAAGCGCCGCCTACCTGGATATCACGGAACTGGCCGAGGGCGAGCCCGCGCGCGACGTGTTCCACGGCTGGATGTTTGCCTCCAGCCCGGCCCTGTCGGCGATGGATCACAGCGTGTATGACGTATGGGTGCTGCGCTGCGAAATCCCCTCCGACGCCGAGACCGGCGGCACCGAGGTTCCCGACGACGGCTCTGCCACCCCGGCGCCGTCCGACAGCGGCCCCGCGCCCCTCGACTAGAGTCCGTCCGTTTCACGTTGAAGCGGACAGACTTTGGATCCCTTTGCTTGAGTTTGTCTTTTCGGGAAAAGCGGTGCCGACTTTTCCCTGGCAAACGCTAAGGGCGCAGGCGATTCCGGGCGGCCGGGTGGGCATCCAGCCAGCCGCCACCGCCGCCCAGGCGGTCGAGCAGGGCGCGCAAGGGGGCGGGATCCAGGCCAACCCGTCCCAGCAGCGCCAGGGCGTGGGTATCGGCGCTGGCTTCAAAGGCACGCGAGCGGGCCCGGTCTTGCAGGAAAACCGGCACGATCAGGGCCTCGGCCGGCAGCACCCAGGGCGATCCCCGGGCCAGGAACAGACCAGCGGCAAGACCAAGGCTGTGCAGCAGGCGGCGCGGCCCGTGGCGGGCCTGGATGTGCCCCAGTTCGTGGGCCATCACCCCGGCCAGGGCGGTGTCGTCGTTGGCCAGGCGAACCAGGCGGTCGCTGATCAGCACCGGTCCCCCGGGAAGCGCCAGGGCCAGGGGCGCCGGGGCGCGGACCAGGGCCAGGGGTGGGGGTGGATCCTGGCCATCGGCGCGGGCCAACCCGGCGAAGCGGGCATGCAAGGCCTCCTGACGGGCCCGGGGCAGGCCACTGGGCGCGAGGCCGCCCGCGCGCAGCGCCTCGAACAGGCCGGCGCCCAGGGCGCGATCAACCGCGCGCGGAACAAGGCGCCAGGTTTCGCCCACCCCGGCCGGGATCAACGCCAGCGCCGCCAGCAGCCCCCCCCCGGCCAGGGCCAGCCGCGCGGGCGACGAGGGCGTGGCCCGGCGGGAGCGGGAGGACGGCGGGGGGGAGGGGCCTGCGGGAAGGCTGACGGCGAGGCGGCCGGCGACGGCGCGCCACAGGCGGGCCTGGGCCCATCCTAGCAGCAAGCCCGCGCTTGCCAGCACCGCGAGCGCGTTGGAGGCGGCGATCCAGGCCAGGCGGGGCCCCGACAAGGTGCACGCCAGCCGTTCCCCCCCGGGACCCACGAGGAACCCTAAAGCCAGGACCCGGCACCGGCCCTGATAGGCCACCTGTCCAACCAGCAGGGCCGGCAAGGCGGCGATCCATGCGTATTCGGGGAAGGTTGGCACCGGAGGCCCCCACAGGGAGGCTCCCACGCGGGCCCCGGCCCACCCCAGCCCCAGGCCCAGGAGCCCGACCGCCAGGGCCAGGGCAAGCGCCGGGAGCAGCGCGCCATAAAACGGCGCCAGGGGCCACGCTTCCATCCCGCGCAGGCCCGGCGGCCGCAGCCGCTCCAGGCGGTGGCGTTCGGCCGCGCGCGTGGCCAGGGGCAAGAGCAGTCCGCCCGAGAGGCAGGCAAGCAACGCGGTCGCGACGCGCAACACAGCGTGGTGGAGCGGTCGGCCGCCCGGGCCGGGCGTTGTGGTCTCGCGGGCCAGGCGGGGGGGGATCAGGCCCAGGGTGGCCAGTCCCGTGCGCGCCAGGGTCCGCGCCGTCCGGTGCGACGACGCCTCGGGCAGGGGGCCGTCGAGGGGAAGCCCGCCCACCGTGGTTGCCGCCAGCAGACTCCGCGCGGCGCGCTCCCGGGCCCGACGCGCCCCCAGCCCCAGGGTCGCCACCGCGACCAGGGCGCTTTCCAGCAGCGGAAGGCTTGGGATCCTCCGGGGGACCCGAACGGGCAGGGTTCCCCCCGGGGACAGGGCCCCGGACGCCGGGCCGGGCGCCTGGCCGATCAAGGGGCGGCGGCCTCGGGCGCGGGCGGCAAGGCATCCTCGATCGACGGCGCGAAGGTGACCAGCGGCGGGCGCACGCCATGGGCCAGCAAGGCCCGGCGCACGGGAATGCTGGCCCCGGTCAGAACCAGGGTCCGCCCGCGCCGTTCGGCCTTTTGCGCCAGTCCTTCAATGGTCTTGGCGGCGGTGGAATCCAAGAAGGGCACGGCGGAAAAATCGATGATCAAGGTGGAATGGGCATCGGCGATGCGCTCCAGGGCCGAACCCACCGAGGCCGCCGCGCCGAAGAAGAACGCGCCGGTAATCCGGTACACGGCCACGGAGCGGTTTTGGGCGGCTCGGGCGTCGTAGGGGGTGCGCTCGGCCGGGGCGCCGTCGGCCCGATCGCCGGGAATCAGGGGCGTCAGGGCCTCGACCTCGGTGGCCTGCGACATGCGCCGGATGAAAACCAGGGCGCCCAGGGCAAAGCCGATCAAAATGGCCTCGGTCAGGTCGCGCAGCACGGTGAGGCCCAAGGTCGCCAGCAAGACAACCGCATCGCCCCACGAGGCGCGGACCAGGGTCGTGATCGCGTGCCGTTCGACCATGTTCCAGGCCAGGATGGCGAGCACGCCGGCCAGGGCCGCGAGCGGAATGCGATCGCCCAGGGGCGCGGCCACCAGGATGAAGGCCAGCAAGGTGAGCGCGTGGAACACGCCGGCCATCGGCCCATGGGCCCCGGCCCGCACGTTGGTGGCGGTGCGCGCGATGGTGCCGGTCACGCAAATACCGCCGAACACGGAAGACCCCATGTTGGCGATGCCCTGGGCGACCAACTCGCAGTTGGAGCGGTGGTTGCGCCCGGTCATGCTGTCGGCGACCACGGCCGAGAGCAGGGATTCAATCGCGCCCAGCAAGGCAAAGGACACGGCGGCCGGCATCACGGCCTGGACCTTGGCCCAGGACAGATCAGGCAAGTGCGGCGCGGGCAGGCCAGTGGGAATGCCGCCAAAGCGGCTGCCGATGGTTTCCACCGGCAGGTTGAAGACAGCGGCCAGCGCCGAGGTCAGGGCGATGGCGATCAAAAGGCCGGGCCAGTGCGGGCGCCAGCGCTTGAGCCCGACCAGAAGGGCAATGGTGAGCGCCGACAGGCCCAAGGTGGGCAGGTGAACGGTGGGCAGCGCCGCCCACAGCGCCGGCAGTTTCTCAAGGAACGGTCCCGGCTCGGGCCCGGCCAGGGTGAGGCCCAGGAGTTCCTTGATCTGGCTTGTGAAAATGATCACCCCAATGCCGGCGGTGAAGCCGATGGTCACGGGGTAGGGCAGGTACTTGACGTAGGTCCCCAGGCGCAGGAACCCGAGCGCCATCAAGAGCAGGCCCGAGAGGAACACGGCCAGGAGCAGGCCGTCCAGGCCATGGGTGTGCACCGTGGTCGCGACCAGCACGATAAAGGCCCCGGCCGGGCCGCCGATCTGGAAGCGGCTGCCGCCCAGAAGCGAGATCAAAAGCCCACCCACGATGGCGGTGTACAGCCCCCGGTCGGGCGTGACCCCCGAGGCGATGGCGATCGCGGTGGACAGGGGCAACGCCACGATGGCGACGCTGAGCCCGGCCAGGGCATCGGCGCGCAGGTGCGGCCAGCGGTAGCCCTCGCGCAACACGGTGATCAGCTTGGGCGTGAACAGCTCGATGAAGCCGGGCTGGGAAGGCGCCACGGGGCGCGTCGGAGGCGAAGACGTCATGGAAGTGGCCTTGAACGGGAAACGAAACGCGATCGTCGGCCAGGGTCGGCAATCGGGGCGCGGGGCCGCGCGGAGTCCCGCGAAACCGGTCCAGGCTGGCGGATTACCCGGGGGGCGTCAAGCGCCCGCTCCGGGGTGCCGGGTGTCTTGGGCCAGAATGGGCCGATCGCGGATAACCGGAGGGAATGTGCGTGGCGGAGAAAGTTAATTATCTGACTTTACACGCAATATTTCAAATAAAATAACATCGTGTCTGGTCTCTTTTGTTTAATGGTGTTTTGACCTGCAACCATGTTGGTGCGTGCAGTTTTGTGTTTATGTGGTTTTTCATATCTTTTCATGTCGGATCAACGGCGCTTATCCATGATTCGGAACGCAAAAAAAGCGGCCTCCCCAGGGGGGAAGCCGCATCAAGGAGCCTGAAGGCCGAGACACCAGTAAGAGGGTTCGATAGGGGAAACCTCACAAGTCCTCAGTGAGAGAATGATAGGCACTCGCATTCCTGAACGCAAGCCTTAAACAGACTTTTTTGGTCCTCTTTCTTGTCCCGGCGTCGAAAAAAAGCGTCCATGCCGTGTAGGGCAGGGTCGGGTGTATCCTTATGGATGGAAATCGGGTACGGTCTTTGGGCTGTTTGCGCCGCAATCCACCCGGGGGCCGCGACGGGGAGACGGGGATGCCCATTCTACGCCATCGATCGATTCGCCTATCCATCGCCTTGAGCGTTCTGTTGCCCCTGCTGGGGCTGATCGCTCTCGCCATCGTGCTGGCGATGGACCAGGCCCAAACCCTGAAGCGCAGCCTGGCGTTGGGCGAGATGGTCAGGGTGACGGTGGAACTGGGGGGCGTCGTGCACGGGCTCCAGAAGGAACGCGGCGCCTCGGGCCTGCTGCTGGCCGAGGGAAGCGACGATTTCAAGGTCCGCCTGGAAGCCGAACGGCGCGCGGTGGATGACGCGGTGGCGCATTTGGAAAGCGCGATCAAGGCCTCTCCCTTGAGCCAGCCGGGGGCGGGGCTGGCCGCGGATCTGGAGGCGCTGGGCGTGGCGTTGGCCGGGCGCCAGGCCCTGCGCGAGAAAGTGGATTCGCGTCACCTGGAATCGGGGCGGGCGGTTGGGGCCTACACCCCGATCATCGAGCAGGCTTTGAGGCTGGTTGACCGGCTGCGCGCCTTCAGCCGCAATGCCGAGGTCACCACCCGTCTGATTGCCTATGTTGCCCTGATGCACGCCAAGGAGCGGGCGGGGCGCGAGCGTGCGACGGTTGCGCGTGGCTTCGCGACCGGTTCCTTCAACCTGGATTTGTGGGAACAGGCCAAGGCGCTGAACGGCGAGGAAAAGGCGCTGTGGGCCGTTTTCGAGGCGCTGAGCGATCCCGGGCTGCGGGCGCGGGCCGAGGCCACCCTGGCCCGGCCCGCCACGGCCGAGGTCGAGCGCCTGCGCCGGATCGCCCACGACAGCCTGATCACGGGGCAGATCGAGGGAGCCTCGGCCGCCCAGTGGTTCGAGGCGGCCACGGCGCGAATCAACCTGTTTCGCGAGATCGAGGAGGAAACGGCCCGCGCGCTGCTTGATCTGGTCGAAGTCGTGGGCGCCCAGGCCCGCCGCGACCTTATCCTGGGCTTGCTGGGCCTGCTTGCATTGCTGACGGCGTCGGTCGGCGGCGCGGTGTGGGTGGCGCGCCAGATGCTGGGCGATTTTCAGGGCCTGACCCGCGCCATGGAGGTCCTGGGGGCCGGAGACGTCGAGCGGACGGTGCCGGGGCAGGGCCTGGGCAATGAAATTGGTGTCATGGCGCGCTCGGTCGAGCAGTTCCGGCAAGGGGAAATCGCCCGGCGCGCGGCCCAGGCCCGCGAGGTTGAAGGCCTGGCCGTGCAAGCCCGGCGGGCGAAAGCCGTGGAGGGTTTGCTTCGCGAGTTCGATCAGTCGGTCGCCGGCCTCATTGCCACGGTCGCCGAGGCCGCGGGCCACATGGAGGAGACAGCCCGCGACATGGCGGAAGCCACCCAGCATTCCAGCACGCAGGCGGAGTCGGTGGCCGGGGCCGCCGGCGGGGCCTCGGAGGATGTGCGGGAAGTGGCGGGGGCCACCGAAACCCTGGTCGACGCGGTTCACGCCATCGAGCACGAAGTGGAAGCGTCCCGCGCCCTGTCCGCCGAGGCCACGCGCGAGGCCCGGGAAAGCACCGGCAAGGTCGCCGGCCTGTCGGAAGCGGTGGGGCGGGTGGGCGAGGTGGTGCGCCTGATCACCGATATCGCCGAGCAAACCAACCTGCTGGCCTTGAACGCCACCATCGAGGCCGCGCGCGCGGGCGAGGCCGGCAAGGGGTTCGCCGTGGTCGCGGGCGAGGTCAAGCATCTGGCCAGCCAGACCAGTCGCGCCACCGATGACATCGCGCGCCAGATCGCGGCGATCCAGGACGCCACCCACGAAACGGTGAGCGTGATCGAGGCGATCGTGCGCCGGGTGGGGCAACTGGGCGCCGTGTTCGACGCCATCGCCACCGCCATCGCCCGCCAGGCCGAGGTGACGCGGGTTCTTCAGGCCCGGGCCGACGGTGCCGCCCGGCGCACCGACGACATTCGCGAGCGCATTGGCGATGTCACCGACGCCGCCAGTTCCACCGGCATGGCCGCCGCCCAGGTGCTGGAGGACGCGGCCCTCCTGAGCCAGCGCAGCTTGGACTTGAAGGGGTTGATCGCCCGGTTCTTGCAATCCGTGCGCGAAGCCGAATCCTGACGGGGGGAGTGCGTCAGGGAAAATGGATACCGCTTTTCCCGAAAGGACATACTCAAACAACGAGGGTTGAAGCCCGGCCCTCTCCCGCGTGGAAAAGGCGCCGGCGGGCTTACGGCACGCCGCGCCAGCGGGTGGACGGGGTGCCGATGGCACGCGGCGTGCGCAGATCGCGGACTTTTCGCCGCAAGGCCTCGGGGGGGGATGGGGTCAGGCGGGCAACCACCAGGGCCACGGTCGTGTTTAGCAGCATGCCAACGCTGCCAATCCCCTCGGGCGAGATGCCCAGCAGCCAGTGGGCGGCGCTGTTCTCGCGCAAGGGGGCCATGACCACGCCCTTGAAGATCAGCAGATAGCCCACGGTGAACACGAGGCCGACCGTCATTCCGGCGACGATGCCCTGGCGGTTCATCGACGGCGCGAAAACCCCGAACACCAGGGCGGGAAACAAGGTCGCGGCCGACAGGCCAAAGGCCAGGGCCACCACCTCGGCGACGGCCCCCGGAGGATGAAGCCCCAGAAGGCCGGCCCCGATCACCGCGCCCAGCGTGGCCAGGCGTCCGGCCCGGATCTCGGCCCGGTCGGACAGGGCCGGAAACCACACCCCCTTGAGCAGGTCGTGACTGAGCGCCGAGGCCATCACCATGAGCAGGCCCGAGGCGGTGGATAACGCGGCGGCCACGGCTCCGGCCGCGACCAGGGCCCCCACCCAGTCGGGCAGGCCGGCGATTTCCGGGGTGGCCAGCACCAGGATGTCGGGATCGATGCGGGTCAGCTCGTTGCCACGCCAGCCCAGATGCTCGGCCCGGCGCTGCATGATCGGATCGCGGTCGTTGTAGTACTGAATCCGCCCGTCGCCGTTGCGGTCCTCGACCACCAGAAGGCCGGTTCTTTCCCAATGGCGGAACCAGTCGGGTCGGGCCGCGTAGGACAGGTTGGCCTGGGGGTCGCCGATGGTCCCCTGCTGGATGGTGGTGGTCAGGGTATACCGGGCCATGGCCCCCACCGCCGGCACCGTGGTGTAGAGAAGGGCAATGAAAATCAGGGTCCAGCCCACCGACCGGCGCGCGTCGCGCACGCTGGGCACGGTGAAGAAGCGCACCAGGATATGGGGCAGGCTGGCCGTGCCCACCATCAAGGCCAGCACCACCGCCACGAGGTCGAGGGTCGAGCGCCCGGGGCGGGTGTAGGCGGCAAAGCCCAGGTCCTGCAAAACGGTGTCCAGGGCATCAAGCAGGTACAGGCCATGCCCGGGTCCTGGCGCCGTGACCTCGGCCCCGAACGCCAGTTGCGGCACGGGAACCCCGGTCAGGGAAAAGGCCAGGAAGGCCGCCGGCACGGTGTAGGCCACCACCACCACGCTGTATTGCGCCACCTGGGTGTAGGTCACCGCCTTCATGCCACCCACCCCGGCGGTGATCATGACCACGAGCATGCCCAGCAAAACCCCGGTGGTCAGGTCCACGCCCAGGAACCGCGAAAAGACGATGCCCACGCCGTGCATCTGCCCGGCGGCGTACACCCCGGAAACCAGCAAAACGCATAAAACCGCGAGCGCCCGGGCTGCCGGTGATCCATAGCGCTCGCCAAGGAACGAGGGCACGGTGAGCGTGCCGCATTTGCGTAAATAGGGGGCCAGCAGCACGGCGAGCAGCACATAGCCTCCCGTCCACCCCACCAGGTAGACCGAGGCATCGAAGCCGCCAAAGGCGATGACCCCGGCCAGCGAGATGAACGACGCGGCCGACATCCAGTCGGCGGCGGTGGCCATGCCATTCAAAAGGGCCGGGACCTTTCCCCCGGCCACGTAAAAATCACGGGTCCCCAGGGCCCGGGCACGCACCGCGATGAAAAGATAAAGGGCAAGGCTCGCGCCCACCACCCCCAGGGTCAGAAAGGAAAGGTCCATGAAGCCGCGCCTTCCCCCCGGGCTCAATCCTCGTCCACGTCGAAGGCCCGATCGATTTCGTTCATGCCCCAGGCGTGGAAGAACACGACCAGCACGAACAAAACCATCGATCCTTGTTGTGCGAACCAGAATCCCAGACGAAAACCGCCCAGTTCGATGGCATCCAGCTGTTCGGCGAAAATCACGGAACATCCCAAGGCGACCCCCGCCCACACGCCCAGGCACACGGTGACCAGGCGCAAGGTGGCCCGCCAATGGGCGGCAGCCGTTCCCGACGGATCGTTCATGGACAAGACGCTCCCCCCCTCTCGCGAATGGCGGTGCGACGGCCGGATCGCGCGGGGTTCCCCGTTCCCTTGGTGTTCCGTCCGCCGCTCAATTCCTCTAACCAGGACGCGTTTGCAGGATAAACCCTTCGGTGTTCTGGAAAAAGACAAAACACGACCTTAAGGCGCTGGAATGAACCCTTAACAAGGACCGGACCCTACAGGGCGGCGGCCTCCAGGAACTGGCGGAAGGGGCCGGGCATCCGGGCAAGGTCCCAGGGGGCGCCCGCGTCCACCACGCGGCCCTGGTCCAGACAGGCCACCTTGTCCATCCGCTCCAGGCCATGGGGGCGGTGGGTGACCAGCAAAACGGCCCGCCCGGCGGTGCCGGCCGCCGTCAGAACCTGGTCCAGCACCCGGGCTTCCAGGGCCGGATCCAGGCCCTCGCCCGGCTCGTCCAGCACCAGCACCGGCCCCGCGCCCAGGAGCGCCCGGGCCAGCGACAAGCGCCGGGCCTCGCCCCCCGACACCGGGCGCCCGGCCGCGCCCAGGGGGGTGTCCAGCCCCTCGGGCAGGGCGGCCAGCCACTTGGACAGCACCACGGTTTCCAGGGCCGCGCGCAAGGCCTCATCGGAGGCTTCGGGGGCGCCCAGGCGCAGATTGCGCCGCACGGAGCCCGCGAGCAGAAGAGGAGCCTGCGGCGCCAGGGCGACAAGGCCGTGCAAGGCGGGATCGTGGGGGCCCTCAACCGGCCGTTCGTTTACCAGAACCCGGCCCCGATCCCAGGCGAGGGTGCCGGCCAGCAGGGAAACCAGGGTGGACTTGCCGGCGCCACTGGGCCCCACCACCCCCAGGCGTCCACCCGGGGGCAGCTCCAAGGAGACCTCGCGCAGGGCCGGGCGCCCGCCCTCGATGCCCGCGACGGACACCGAGTCCAGGCGCACGGCCGGCGCCGTGGCGCGCGCGGGGGAGGGCGAAGGGGAGGGGGAAGGGGAAGAGGAGGGGGAAGCAGAGGGAGAGGCAGGGAGGGCCGGGGAAGCCCGTCGTTTCGTATCAGGCGAGGCGGGAGCCAGGGCGCGCACCCGGTCAAGCGCGGCGAACGAGGCGCCCAGGCGCTGGAAGGCCTCGGGCAACGGGCCCAGGGGTTCGAACAGGGCGAGGCCCAGGAAGGCCAGCAAGACCAGGATGGGGCCGTCCACCTGCCCGGCGGCGACCAGGACCATCCCCCACACGGTGACCTGGGTCAGCAAGGCAAGCCCGGCCAGCCCGAGGGATTCGATCCAGGCGGCGCGTTTCGACAGGCGCACGGCCCGGTCCTCCACCTCTCGCGCGCGGTCCTGGAAGCGGGGCAGGGCGCCACAGGCGCGCAGTTCCTCCTGGCCGCCGATCAGGTCGACCAGGGCGACGCGCAAGGCAACCCGGGCGGTGACCAGCGGGGGGCCGACGCGGCGCCCGGCCCGGGCCAGGACCAGCGGCACCAGCCCCCCGGCCACGACCATGCCCGCCGTCAGCACCAGCGCGGCCTGAGGCAGGAAATGGGCACACACCGTGATGCCGATGGGGACCACGATCAGGGCCACCAGCACCGGCAGCACGCCTTGCAGCGACAGGCGTTGCACCGCGTCCAGATCGCCCCCCAGCCGGCCGGCGAGATCGGCGCCGTGGAGGGCCGCGTCGGGCGAGGCGGGGCGTCCGGGGCGCTCGGCCAGGGCCGCGAACAGGCGCGGGCGCAAGCGCGCGATCAGCCGCAAGGTGGCGTCGTGGGTGACCAGCCGTTCCAGGTAGCGCCCGCCCGCGCGCGCGATGGCGGCGGCGCGGATCAGGGCGGCGGGGAAAAAGTAGTTGAAGGCCCCCCCACCGGCTCCGGCCAGGGCCATGCCGGTGATGAACCAGCCCGACACCGCGAGCAGGACGATATTGGCCAGCGTGGTGATCACGGCCAGAACCAGCCCGGCCGACGCCTTCCAACGCGCCTCGCGCCACAGGCCGGCCAGGAACCCCATCCGGTCGAAAAACAGGCTCATCGGCTGGTTTCCTCCAGGGCCGCGCCCACCAGGGGGGCACCCGCACCCAGCAAGGCACGCAAGGGACCGTCGGACGCGCGCAGGGTCTCGAACAAGCCTTCCTGCGCCACCCGTCCCCCCGCCAGCACAAGGACCCGGTCGGCGGCGCGGATGGTCGCCAGCCGGTGAGCGGCCACCAGAACGGTGCGGCCACGCCGCAAGCCCTGCAACGCGGCGATCAGGGCGGTTTCGCTTTCGTGGTCCAGGCTGGCCGAGGGTTCATCGAGCAGCACCAGGGGGGCGTCCATCAAAAAGGCCCGGGCCAGGGCCAGGCGGCGCAGCTCGCCCCCCGACAGGCCGGCCCCGCCTTCTCCGATCGGCGCGTCCAGCCCTTGCGGGCGTTCGGCGACAAAGGGGGTGGCGTGGGCAAGGTCGAGCGCGCGCGACACGGCCTCGTCGGGGGCGTCGGGCGCCCCCAGGCGCACCGCCTCGGCCAGGGTGCCGGCGAAGGGGTGGGGCTCCTGGGGAATCCAGGCCGGCCGCGCGGCCTCGGCCCCGGGGGGAACGCCATCCACCCGGATGGTTCCCGCTTGTGGGGTCAGGCGCCCGCGCAGCAGGGCCAGCAGGGTGCTTTTGCCCGCGCCACTGGCGCCGACCAGGGCGGTCAGGGTGCCGGGCTCCAGGGTAAACGAACAGTCCTCCAGGACCGGGGCGTGGCCCGGATAGGCGAAGCTCACCCCGGCCACTTCCACCCGGGGGGCGGAAGGTTCCTCCGGGCGCAGCGGGGCGGCCTGGGAAGCCGGAGACTCGGGAGTCGGGGACTCGGGAGCCGAAGAGGGGGGGGCGTTTTCGTCCTCGATCAGGGCGGCCAGACGTTCAGCCGCCGCCTGGGCTTCCAGGCGTGCGTGGTAGTGCACGCCCAAGGAGCGCAGGGGAAGGTAGAACTCGGGGGCCAGCAGCAAGACGAACAGCCCGCGCTCGAACTCAATTTGCCCCCACAGCAGGCGAAAGCCGATGAACACCGCCACCAGGGCGACCCCCAGCGTGGCCAGGAATTCCAAGACCAGGGCGGAAAGGAAGGCGAGGCGCAGCACCCGCACCGTGCCGTCGCACCACGCGCTGGCCGCCGTGGCCAGGCGCTGGCGCTCGGCGGGCACGGCGGCGAAGGCGCGCACCAGGGGCAAGGCGCGGACCACATCCAGGAAATAGGCCGACGCCCGCGTCATTTCGGCCCACTGGGCGGCGTTCAGGGTCTGGGTGCCGTGGCCGATCAGCAGCATGAACAGCGGGATCAGGGGGGCGGTGCCGGCCAGGACCAGGGCGGAAAGGGGATCCATCGGCACGACCACGACCAGCACCACCACGGGCAGCAGCACGGCGTGAAAGGTGGCGGGCAGGTAGCGGGCGAAAAAGGGCTCGATGGCGTCGATCCCCTCGACCCCGACCAGGGCCAGGGAACCGGGGGGCACGGGCGTGGAGCGGGCCAGCAGCCCCTCGACCAGGCGCCGGCGCACCATGCGTCCGGCCTCGAATCCCAAGGCGGCGGCCCGGCCCTGGGCGGCGGCCATCAAGGCGGCGCGGGCCAGCAGCAAGGCGGCCACGGTGCCCAGGCGCAAGGGCGTGGGCCCGGTGTCGTGGAAGACCAGGGCGTTCAAGGTGTCGGCCAGGCACCAGGCCAGGGCCACCAGAACCACGCCGGCGGCGCCGTTCAGCAAGGCCACCCCGAGCAGGGCCGGGCGCAGGGCGGCCCGGGGCGCGTCGAGGCAGGCGGGCAGGGGGGGCATGGGGACTCCGGGGGATGGCGAAGGGGAAAAACCGGCCCGCAGGCCGACAAAAAGGCTCCCGGAGGGGGCAACCCTCTCCGGGAGCCGAAGATGCAACCGATCAGGCGGTCATTCCTTTTCGGGGCCCAGGGCCTCCTCGGCTTCCAGCCACATCACGTTGATGATGCCCAGCGACAAGGCGGCGGCCAGCCCCAGGATCCAGGTGAAATACCACATGCGTCGTCTCCCTTATCCAAGAGGGGGCTGGGCCTAGTACGCCGAAACCCGGCTGGACCGGATGTCCTCCTCGCTCAGCTTGCCCCACATGCGGACGTAGCACCAAACCGTGTAGATCAGGACCAGCGGCAGGAAGATCACGACGGCCCAGAACATGACGGTCAAGGTCAGGTGACTGGATGTCGCGTCCCAGGCCGTCAGGCTGGATCCCGGATCGGTGCTGGACGGCAAGATGAAGGGAAACATCGAGGCGCCGGCGGTCAGGATGATGCCCGCGAGCGACAAGGACGAGCCCACGTAGCCCAGGCCCGGCCGTTCGGCCCAGTTGAACACGATCGCGAGCAGCGCGCCCAGGAAACCCAGGGCCGGGGCGGCGAGGGCCAGGGGGACCGTGCTGTAGATATCCAGCCATGCCCCCGGCGCGGCCACCACGGTCTTGCCCAGCGGGTTGGGGAGCCCCCCGGGATCGGGCTGGACGACGATGCGCAGGCCATCGAGGCCATAGGCCACCCACAGACCGGCCAGGGCGAACAGCACGATGACCCCGGCCCCCAGGATCATGGCCACGGTGCGGGCGCGATCGGCCACCGGGTAGTGGGTGCGCAGGTGCAGCCACGTGGCGCCGTGCAGAGCGAGCATGGCCACGCTGATCAGGCCGCACAGCAGGGCGAAGGGGTTGAGCAGCGGCAGCAAGGCGGTGAGCAAGGAGCCCTCGTAGTGCGAGCGCAGCATGGAATCCAGGTGGAAGGGGACGCCTTGCAGCAGGTTGCCAAAGGCCACGCCGAAGATCAGCGCGGGGACCAGGCTGCCCGCGAACAGGCCCCAGTCCCAGGCCGACCGCCAGCGGTCATCCTCCAGCTTCGAGCGGTAATCGAAGCCCACGGGCCTGAAGAACAAGGCGAACAGCACCAGGAGCATCGCCATGTAAAAGCCCGAGAAGGCGGCGGCGTAGACCAGGGGCCAGGCGGCGAAAATGGCGCCGCCGGCGGTGATCAGCCACACCTGGTTGCCATCCCAGTGCGGGCCCACGGTGTTGATGATGACGCGCCGCTCGGAATCGGCGCGCCCCAGGAAGGGCAGCAAGATGCCCACGCCCATGTCCATGCCGTCGGTGATGGCAAAGCCGATGAGCAGGGCGCCGATGAGGCCCCACCAGACCAGTTTGAGGGTTTCATAATCCATGATCATGACGCGGGTGCTCCCTTATTCGGCCGGATAGGGCGAGGCGAGCTCGCCATGGTAGCGGCCGGTGCCCAGGGAGGCCGGCCCCTTGCGGGCGAAGTGGACCATCAGGGTCATTTCGATGATCAGGAGGAAGGTATAGAACAGCAAGAAGCCGCTCAGGCTGAAGATCAGCTCGCCGGTGGTCAGGCTTGAGGTGGCGAGGAAGGTGGGCAGAACCTCGCCGATCGCCCAGGGCTGGCGCCCGAACTCGGCCACGAACCAGCCGACTTCGCAGGCGATCCAGGGCAGCGGAATGGCCAGAACCAAGGCGGCCAGCAACCACCGCTTATGCTCGATGGTGCGGCGCATGTTGTACCAGAACGACAGCACGATCAGGCCCAGCATCACGAAGCCCAGGCCCACCATGACCCGGAAACCGAAGAACAGGGGGGTGACGGCGGGAATGGTGTCGCGGGCCGCCTGCTTGATCTGGGCCTCGGTGGCGTCGGAAACCGTGGGCGTGTAGCGCTTGAGCAGCAGGCCATAGCCCAGGTCGGCCTTGTGGAACTCGAAATCATGGCGCACGGCGTCGGAGGTATCGCCGGCGCGCATTTTTTCAAGCGCGTCGTAGGCGACCATGCCGTTCCTGATCCGCTCCTCGTGCAGGTCGATCAACTGGCGCAGACCGGTGACTTCCTGGTCGATCGAGCGGGTGGCGATCAGGCCCAGCAGCCAGGGAACCCGGATCACCGCGTCCTTTTCCAGGGTTTCGTCGTTGGGCAGCCCGAAAAGCGTGAACGCGGCCGGGGCTTCCTCGGTGTTGTACTCGGCCTCGATCGCGGCCAGCTTGACCTTCTGGACATCGCCCAGTTCGTAGCCGCTTTCGTCGCCCAGCACGATCACCGACAGCACCGAGGCCAGCCCGAAACCGCAGGCCACCGAGAACGAGCGCTTGGCGAAGCCCAGGTCGCGCCGCTTCAGCATGTACCAGGCCGAAATGCCCATCACGAACATGGCGGCGGTGACATAGCCGGCGGCCACGGTGTGCACGAATTTGACCTGAGCCACCGGGTTCATGACCAGTTCAAAGAAGCTGGTCATTTCCATGCGCATGGTCTCGGGCGAGAAGTCGGCGCCGACCGGGTTTTGCATCCAGCCATTGGCGACCAGGATCCACAGCGCGGAGAAATTCGATCCCAGCGCGGTGAAGAAGGTGGCCATCAGGTGCTGGCGTTTCGATAGTTTTTCCCAGCCCAGGAAAAACAGGCCGATGAAGGTGCTCTCCAGGAAAAAGGCCATCAATCCTTCAATGGCCAGGGGCGCCCCGAAAACATCGCCTACGTAGTGAGAATAATAAGCCCAGTTTGTTCCAAACTGGAATTCCATGGTCAGGCCCGTGGCCACGCCCAGGGCAAAGTTGATACCAAAAAGCTTTCCCCAAAACTTGGTCATGTCCTTGTAAATGACCTTGCCGGTCATGACATAGACCGACTCCATCATGAACACCATCCAGGACAAGCCCAGGGTAAGCGGCACGAATAGAAAATGGTACATGGCCGTCGCGGCGAATTGCCAGCGCGACAACGCGATGAAGGTCTCGTCGATCATGCTCGACTCCTTGCTTCCCTCGCACGATGGCGCCGGCCGTCCAGGCCCCCGGGGGCTACACCCGAAAGAGGAACCCACCCCGGTCGAGGGGGCGGACCCGGCCGCAACCGGCACCCTTCGTTCTACCGTATCCTGCGAGCTGGCCGCATTGAAAAAAACGCTACCGCCCGTTCCCTCCCTGCAACGGAAAAAGGGCCCCGCCTGCGATCGGGGTTGTGTCGGAACGCCCTTGGGCGGCCGGACCGTTTTTGATCCGGTTGCGCAACAAGGGGCGTTTTCCCTTTTCAAGCAATGAGATACGCTAGAGGGGGGCCTCGTTGTGCCCAAAGGCCCCAATGCGTTTACGTTTTTCCCCCGTGCCTAGATCACCCGATCGCGGCGCAAGGTCTCGATCTCGTCGTCCGACAGCCCCAGGGTTCTTAGCACGCGGGTGGTGTCGGCGCCCAGGGCCGGCCCCGGGTGATCCACCCGCCCGGGGGTGGCCGAGAGGCGGGGCAGGACATCGGGCAGCACCACCGGCCCCACGCCCGGGGCCTCGCGCTCCACCAGATTGCCCCTGGCTTGCACGTGAGGATCCACGAACAGATCGGCGATGGTGTTGATGGGCGCGCACGGCACCTCGCCCCTGGTGCACGCGGCCACGACCTCGGCCTGGGGACGGACCCGGGTCCAGTCCTCCACCAGGCCGTCAACGCTCGCGCGCGCGTCCAGGCGGCGGGCCAGGGGGCCGTAGGCGTCGGGGCCGGCCAGCTCGGGGCGCCCCATCACCCGGGCCAGGCGTTCGAACATCTTGTCGTTGGTGCACGCGATCGCGACCCATCCCCCATCGGCGCAGGGGAAATGCCCGTGCGGGCAGGCGTTGCGGGTTCCGGCGCCCTCGGGGCCGCGCACGATTCCGGCATGGGCGTAGGCCGGGGCCAGCTCGTCGAGCACCCGCAGGACGCTTTCGTACAGGCCCAGGTCGATCACCTGACCCTGGCCGGTGGCGTCGCGGTGGCGCAAGGCGACCAGAAGGCCCACCGCCCCGAACAGGCCGCTCATGTAATCGGCGAGGCTGGTGGACCCCGGGGTGACCGGCGGCCCGCCCGGCAGCCCGGCCAGGTGGGTGAGGCCGCCAAAGGCATGGGCGATGCGCGCGAAGCCGGGGCGGTCGCGATAGGGCCCGGTCTGGCCGTAGCCCGAGACCCGGAGCAAGATCAGCCCCGGGTGCAAGGCGGAGAGGGTCTCCCAGCCCAGCCCCCAGCGTTCCAGGGTGCCGGGGCGGAAGTTCTCGCACACCACGTCGGCGGTGGGGACAAGGCGGCGGAACAGCTCGGCACCCCGGGGCGTGCGCAGGTCGAGGGTGATGGAGGCCTTGTTGCGCGCCTCCGAGAGCCAGGCCAGGGTGTCGCCCCGCGTCGTGGGGGTGCCAAAACGGCGCAGGGGATCCCCCCCCTCGGGCTGCTCGATCTTGATCACCTCGGCGCCGAACTCGCCCAGCAACGCAGCGGCGAACGGCGCGGCAATGAACGTCGCGATGTCGAGAACGCGCACGCCGGCCAGGGGAAGAGGGGTCATGGCTGGTTCCGATCGGGGCGGGGGCCGGGGCGGCGGGTTTCGATCACGGCGCGGGTCAGGCGGGGCAGGTTGACCAGCAAGGCCAGGGTTTCACGCACCGCGCCCCCGATGACCGGGCCTCGTTCCCGGGGCGCGGGCGCCCGACAGGCGCGCAGGCCCAGGCCCCGGGGCGCCAGGAGGCGGAAAAACAGCCAGGCCCGGGGCATGTGCACGCCGTCGGTGATCAGCCAGACCTCGCGCGCGTTCATCTCCCGGGCCAGGGCCAGGCCGTGGCGGGCATTGCCCAGGGTGTTGCGGGCCTGCTCCTCGCGCACCAGGCGGTGTTCCGCGAGGCCGGCTTGCGACAGCCAGCGCGCCATGACCTCGGCTTCGCTGGGGAGCGCCTCGCCCCCGGTCGGCGCGCCACTGAGAATCAGGGGGGCGTCGGGAACCTGGGTCGCGAGGTGCAGGGCATGGGACAAGCGCCGGAGGAGAACCGGGGGTGGGTTCCCGTCCGGCATTAATTTTGCGCCAAGAACAATCAAGGCGACTCCCGCTGTCTCCCCTTGGCCGTGTGGCAAACAAAATCCGTGGGCCTCCCGCCCCTGGATTCCTGGCGTGACGGTGGACATTGGGCGTCGATCCTCCGATTATGGCGCGGACTGGTGTTCCAGCCGTTTGATTCGTCGTCTGCCTTCAAGCGAATGAAAGGCGCACATGGCGTCTATCGGGCCCATCTCCCTGTTTCGAGAAAAGACAACCGTCCATCAAATCGGCGGCGGCCGTCCTGGTCCGATCGAGGAGGGGGCGCTGGTCATTCGTTCGAACCGGATTATCCTGGAACTCACCACCTCCGTGCGCAAGGAGCAGGTGGTGGTGCGCGGGCAAACGGTTCCCAGCACGTTGCGGGTCGCCGCCCTGGTGGTCGAACGCTTCCTGCGCGATCCCCAGATTTTTCACCGCGACGATCCGGTGGACTGGGAAGACCTCTGGGTGCGCAAGCGCAGCGATTACGACCGGCGTTTTTCGCCCGAGTCCTGGGTGTCGATCCACGTGGACGGACGCACGCTGTTCGCGACCAACGGGTCGGACGCGATCAACCTGATCGAGCAGGTGGCCCACGGCGAGGATCTGACCGACGAGATCATCCGCGACGCCACCCGGGCCCTGTTCAGCTCGGCGCAGGACGTGGTGGTGCAGCACGAAAGCCAGACGGCGGTGGTCTTCACGCCGTTTGCCACCCATCTGCGCGCGGCGGTGCTGGAACGGCGCGGCGGGCGCACCGGATCGTTTTCCGCCTCGGCCTTTCATGGCCCGGAAGGCAAGGTCCGCCTGGGGGCGTTCGTCAACTTCGTGGCCGATCTGGTCGAGGCGGTGACGCTGCGCGAGTTCCTGGAGCGCATCCGTGTCCAGATGGAGCAAAGCGGGCAGTCCTCGCCCCCGATTCCCCATGATCACCTTTCGGCGGCCCTGGGGCGCAAGCGCCAGTGCGCCCAGTTCGTGGCGGCCTTCGAAAACGCCTTCAAGGTCCAGTACCGTCCCGAGCGTCCGGAGTTCTGAAACCAAGGAGCGTCGGGGGGGCGGCCATGCCCGGGGCGCTCCGGGTTCTTTGCAAAGCGGCTCCCCTTCCATGGATCTCGCGGGAGAGCTGGGTGTGGGGGGCGTCGTCGGCGCCAGGGTGGGCGCCAAGGGAGGATAACCATGCTGCCTCGTCGCAAGAATACCGACGTTCTGATGGACTGGGTGCCGATGGCCGGCCACACCATCGTGGATGCGGGCTGCGGGGATGGGGCGCTGGCCCGTCTGATGGCGCGCAACGGGGCGCGGGTGGTCGTGGGGCTGGAAGTCAGTGAACGCCAGCTGGCCCGGGCCCTGGCCCATGCCCCCGAACCGGGCGTGGTGCTGCTCAAGGCCGGAGCCGAGGCCATGCCCCTGGCCGACGAGTCGGCGGACGCGGTGATCTTTTTCAACAGCCTGCACCATGTGCCGCCGCCCCTGATGCGCCGGGCCCTGGCCGAGGCCGCGCGGGTGGCGCGCACCGGTGCCCCGGTTCTGGTCAGCGAGCCGATTGCCGACGGCCCCCATTTCGAATTGCTCCGGGGGCTGGACGATGAAACCACGGTGCGCGCCCAGGCCCACGCCGCCGCCCACGACACCGCCGCCCATGGCCTGGCCCTGGTGCGCGAGGAAGAATACCTGCACACGGTCCGCCACGAGTCGTTCGAGGCCATGCGCCAGCGCATCGCAGCCGCCAACCCCGAACGCGACGCCCTGATCGCCGAGGATGAACCGGCGCTGCGCGAGGCGTTCGAGCGGCTGAGCGCGCCGGCCCCCGATGGCGGGCGCACCTTCGACCAGCCGATGCGCGCCACCTTGCTGCGCAAGACGGCGCTTTGAACCGCGCCTCTCCCCGGGCCTTCGCCTTCCCCCACCGGGGCGCGAGGCAGGCCCTGGTTTCCGGCCTCGCCGAGGGCCCGGGGACGGACGCAGGGCGTGCACGCAATCCTCGTGCCGTTGCGCTGGCGAAACAAACCTTCAGCTACCCCGCCTATTGCATTGCACATAGGTAGAATTTGCATGCCGGCTCTTCCCGTCCGTCGCGCGGTATCGTGGCGGCAGTATGATACCCTTTCTTCCCAAGGGTCGGTTCCGAGTCGATTGCGACGTTCCCGGTCTCATCCCTTTCGTTTCCCGCCGGGCCCGCGTCCTTCTCGCTCCCACCGTCCCTTCAAGCGTGGGGAGGCGATGGTTTCGAACCCAGGCCCCCCCCGACCAAGACGGGGTATCCCGCGGGAGGGTTTCATGATCACCATCGAGGATTGCCTGGCATTGTGCGACGCGGACCCCGAGGAGGTCCACGTGGTCGCCAGTCACGAACGCCTGTCGATGATTATCGCGGTGCAGAAGGCCCATTGTGTTTTGCAACAGAACTGGGGCGGTCCTGCCGTGCGCCAGATGATCCGCGATCAGGCCCACCAGGAGCGCAGGGCGGGACATCCGGCCATGGCCTGCCTGCTCGACGAACTGCATGCGCTGGCCCACATCCGCCATCCTGGCGGGATAGACCGGCGCTTGCACGCCCGCTGACCGGCGCTCGCCCGGTCGTGATCTGTTGACCGGCGCTCGGCCGGTCCTGGGACGAGGGGTTTCGCGGTTTCTCGTCCGATGGGCGCGTGAGAAGGGGCGGCTCGTTCAAGGGAGGGGGCGGGGGACGTCCGTGGGCGTGGGCTGGAAGGTCCACGGGCCCCGGGCTTCCCCCAGCACGCGCCCCAGCCGGAGGCCCGGCCCGGGGGGCAGGTCGGGGACCCGCAGCCCATCGGTCACCGTGATGGCGCCATCGGGGCCGATCACCGCGCCCGCGCGCGCGTCGCCCTTGGGCGAGGTCAGCAGCGGGCCCACCGCCGTGCGCACCACCCGCACCGCCGCGAGCCCCCCCAGATCGATCAGGATTTCGCCCCCGGGTTCGATCAGGCGGGCGAAGGGGCCGCCGGTGGCGTCGGTTTCCGGGATCCAGAAGACATCCCAGCCCCCGGTGTCCGACGCGGCCGGATAGAGGGGGGTCCCCAGCACCACCTGCCCGGCCCGTTCAACGGTCAGCAGCCGGCCCCTGTCGGGTCCGCTCCCGGTCTGGCTCAGCACGAGGCGCATGGTCGACTCGGGGAGGGGAATCGTGACCCTGGCCCGGGAGCCCAGCAGCAAGGCCACGGGATCGTCGGCGAAGCGCGCCAGGGCCAGGGCCCCGGCCAGGAGGCCCAGCGCCAGAAGCCCGGCGATCCCCAGCGTGAGGTGCCGGGCGTGGCGTCTCACGCCCGCGTGCTCCGGCGCAGCACGAACACCCCTTGCGCGCCCAGCACGTTGGCGAGCGGTCCCACGCCCGAGATCGAGCGCGGGCGTCCGTGTTCATCCAGCGCCAGCGCCCGTTCCACCACGATGCCCATGTCCCGGCACAGAAGCAGGAAATCGCGGATGGTGCAGAAGTGGATGTTGGGGGTGTTCCACCACTGATGCGGCAGGTACTCGCTGACCGGCATCTTGCCCAGGGTCAGCAGTTGCAGGCGGCTGCGCCAATGGCCAAAGTTGGGAAACGAGACGATGGCCCGGTCCGCGATGCGCAGCAGGTTGGCCAGGACGTCGCGCGGGTGCTCGGTGGCTTGCAGGGTCTGGCTCAAGATGGCGTAGTCGAAGGCGCCGTCCGGGTAGTCGCGCAGATCCGTGTCGGCGTCGCCCTGGATGACCGCGACTCCGCGCCCCACGGCCGCGCGCACCCCGGCCATCGACAGCTCGATGCCCCGGCCATCAATCTGCTTGGTGATGCTGAGGTGGGCCAGCAGCTCGCCATCGCCACATCCCACGTCCAGAACCCGGGCTCCGGGCGGCACCATGTCGGCGATCAGTTGCAGGTCGTAACGGATGGCGCCGGTGGGACTGGCCGGGGTCATGAGGGATCCTCCGGGGCGGGCGGCAGGCCGGCCTGCTCGGCCAGGCCGTTCAGGAAGCCGCTCAGGGTATCGTGGAACGCCGGCTCGTCGAGCAAGAAGGCGTCGTGCCCCTTGTCGGTCGTGACCTCGACAAAGCTCACCCGGGCGGCGGCGGCGTTGAGTGCCCGCACCACGGCCCGGCTTTCGGCGGTGGGAAACAGCCAGTCGGACGAAAATGAAATCACGCAAAAGCGGGTTTTCGTGCCCTGGAAGGCCCGGGCCAGCACGCCATCGTGGGCAGCCGCCAGGTCGAAGTAATCCATGGCCCGCGTGATGAACAGATAACTGTTCGCGTCAAAGCGTTTGACGAAGCTGGCGCCTTGGTGGCGCAGGTAGCTTTCCACCTGGAAATCGGCGTCGAAGCCATAGCTGACCCCGGTGGGGTTTTGCAGCTTGCGCCCGAACTTGCGGTGCAGCGCCGGTTCCGACAGGTAGGTGATATGGGCGGTCATGCGCGCGACCGCGAGGCCGCGCCGGGGCACGCGCCCCTCGCTCAGGTAGTCGCCGCCGGACCAGTCGGGATCGGCCATGATCGCCTGGCGGCCAACCTCGTTAAAGGCGATGTTCTGGGCCGAATGGCGCCACGACCCGGCGATGGGCACGGCCGCGCGCACCCGCTCGGGATAGGCCACCGCCCATTGCAGCACCTGCATGGCCCCCATCGATCCCCCGATGGCGCAAAACAAGGTGTCGATGCCCAGGTGATCGAGCAGCAGGGCCTGGGCGCGCACCATGTCGCCGATGGTGATCACCGGGAACCCCAGGCCCCAGGGCTGGCCGGTGGCGGGGTTGATCTCGCGCGGGCCGGTGGTGCCCAGGCAGCCGCCCAGCACGTTGGAGCAGATCACGAAATAGCGGCGGGTATCGATGACCCGGCCCGGCCCCACCACGATTTCCCACCAGCCGGGCTTGCCGGTCACCGGGTGGGGGCCTTGCATGTAGTGGTCGCCGGTCAGGGCGTGGCACACCAAGATGGCGTTGGAGCGCTCGGCATTGAGCACGCCTTGCGTCTGGTAGGCAACCGTGATCGGTCCCAATTCCCCGCCACTGTCGAGCCGCATGGGTTCGCGCGTGCACAAAGTGGCGGTATGATTGGTCGGCCCCGGACCCGGGGCCCTGCCAAGCGGCCCCTGGGCCGGCGGGGTATCGTTCATCGGGGGTCAGGCTCCACGCTTGCCCCCCCACGGGGCGGTCAATTGGTTCCCGGCCTTGCCGCGACGGAGGGGGACGCCATGATGGCGGGGGAGAATAGCTAGGGAGCGGGTCCGGATGCTGTCAATGTTTTCTTTTTGATTTTATCCTCGGGTTGGGCGTAAACCAATCGCCCCCCCTTGGCTTTTGCCCCTTCGGTCGCCCCTTGCCACGCGGAGTTCCGATGACAGACCCGTCCTCCTCGCTTGACGCCCTGCGGGCCGAGATCGACGCGATCGACGATGCCATCCACGACCAGTTGATGCGTCGGGCCGATCTTGGCCGACCGCATCCGTCTTGCCAAGCAGGCGGAAGGAACCGGTGGCGTCTATCTGCGCCCGGGCCGGGAGGCCGCCGTGCTGCGCCGTCTGGTCGCGCGTCACCAGGGGCCCTTCCCCCGCCGCGTCCTGGTGCGTCTTTGGCGCGAGATTTTCAGCGTCTCGGTGTCCATGCAAGGTCGCATCACGCTGGCGGTCTGGATGCCCGAACGGGGCGCGGGCTACCTGGAACTGGCCCGCAATCAGTTTGGCTCGTTCACCTCGGGCACCGTGCACCAGTCGGTGGGCCAGGTGGTCCAGGAAGTGGGCGAGGGCCGGGCCACGGTGGGCGTTGTTCCCTTGCCCCGTCCCGAGGACGCCATTGCCTGGTGGCCGGCCCTGATGTCCACCCTGCCCGGCACGCCGCGGGTGATCGTGCGTCTGCCGGTGACCGGTGGGCGCAATGGCCTGGAAGCCCTGGTGATCGCCGCCCTCGATCCCGAACCCAGCGCCGGCGAGGACCGCTCGCTCCTGGGCCTGGAAACCGGCCCCGATCTCAGCCGGACCGGCCTGCTGGACAGCCTGCGGGCCAATGGATTCGATCCGCTGGCGGTGCTTGATGCCCGCGCGCAAGGCGAGGACGTGCGCCTGACCCTGATCGAGGTCCGCGGTCCCGTGCTGCGCGACGATGCCCGGTTGCAAGGGCTCCAGGGCGGCCATCACAGCCCCGTCCAGCACGCCGTGGTGATTGGCACCTACGCCTTGCCGTTCACCGACGCCGAGCTGGACGGCCCCTGATCCACCCCGGGAGCCCCGTTCCGCTTCCCTTGTTCCGTTTCCCCCCCAAGGCGCGCCGGCGCCCGGCGCGCATCAAGGACAGGCTCTTCAAGCCTGTGACAAAGGATGGCGCCCATGCCTCAGCATTCCGTTCCCCAGCCCCGCCCCGGCATCATGGATATTTCCCCTTACGTGGGCGGCGAATCGTCGGTGCCCGGGGTAAGCCGGATTATCAAGCTGGCCTCCAACGAAGGCGCGCTGGGGGCCAGCCCCCGCGCCCGCGAGGCCCTGGCCCGGGTCGGCGCCACGGCTCACCTGTATCCCGATGGCGGCTCGGTGGCGGTGCGCGAGGCCATCGGCCGGCGCTTCGGCCTGGATCCCGCGCGCATTGTCTGCGGGGCCGGATCGGATGAACTGATCGGCCTTCTGGTGCGCGCCTACGCCGGTCCTGGCGACACCATCGTGCAAAGCGCCTATGGCTTCCTGATGTACGCCATCTACGCGCGCAGCGCCGGCGTGGAACCCCTGCTGGCCCCGGAAACCAACCTCACCACCGACATCGACGCCATGCTGGCGACGGTGAAGCCCTCCACCCGGCTGGTTTTCCTGGCCAACCCCAACAACCCCACCGGCACCTTGATCGATTCCAACACCGTGCGCCGCCTGCGCGAGGGTCTGCGCGACGACATCATCCTGGTGCTGGATTCCGCCTACGCCGAGTTCGTGGGGCGCAACGACTACGATCCGGGCCAGGCCCTGGTCGACAGCCACCCCAACACGGTGATGCTGCGCACGTTTTCCAAGATCCATGGCATGGGCGGCCTGCGCCTGGGCTGGGCCTACGGGCCGGAACACATTATCGACGTGCTCAACCGGATGCGCGGGCCGTTCAACGTGTCGTCGGCGGCCCAGGTCGCGGGCGAGGCGGCGATCGCCGACGTGGCCTTCCAGCAGATGGCGCAAGAACACAATACCTACTGGCGGACCTGGACGGCCGAGCGCCTGCGCGGCCTGGGCCTGACGGTGACGGATTCAGCATGCAACTTCCTGCTGGTGCACTTCGATCCCGAGGGCCCGCGCTCCGTGGCCCCGGCCGACGCGTATTTGCGCCAGAACGGCCTGATCTGCCGGCGGGTGGCCGGGTACGGGTTGCCCCATGCCCTGCGCATCACCATTGGCCGTGATGACGAAATGCAGTTCCTGATTGAAACCCTGACCGCGTTCATGGATGGCGGAGGGAGCGCATGACCGATCCTCTTTTCGAGCGGGTGGCGATCCTGGGCATTGGCCTGATCGGATCGTCGCTCGCGCGGGCCCTGCGCCGCGAGAACCTGGCCCGGGTCATCGTGGCCGGCGACCGGGGCGACGTGCCGGCCCGCGCCCTGGCCCTGGGCATCGTCGACGAGGCGACCGACGACCTGGGCGCCGCCGTCACCGGGGCCGACCTGGTGGTGCTGGGGGCGCCGGTTGGCGCCACGCCGGCGATCATGGAAGCCATCGCCCCCCACCTGGCCCCCGGGACCATCCTGTCCGACGTGGGATCGGTCAAGAAGCGGGTCATGGACATGATCACGCCGGTGCTGCCCGAGGGCGTGATCCTGGTGCCCGGCCATCCGGTGGCGGGCACCGAGAAAAGCGGCCCCGAGAACGGGTTCGCCGAGCTGTTCCATGGGCGTTGGTGCATCCTGACCCCGGACGCGGACGTGCCGATGGGGGCGGTCAACAAGGTGGCCCGGATGTGGCGCGAGGCCGGCATGATCATCGAGATCATGGAGGCCGATCACCACGACCGGGTGCTGGCCATCACCTCGCACCTGCCGCACCTGATCGCCTATACCATCGTGGGCACGGCGGCCAACCTTGAAACCCAGATGTCGGCCGAGGTCATCAAGTTTTCGGCCGCCGGTTTTCGCGATTTCACGCGCATCGCCGGGTCGGATCCGATCATGTGGCGCGATGTCTTCTTGAACAACCGCGAGGCGGTGCTGGACATCCTCCAGCGCTTCACCGAGGACCTGACCGCGTTGCAACGGGCCATCCGCTGGGGCGAGGGCGAAACCTTGCAAGCCTTGTTCACCCGCACCCGCGCCATCCGGCAAGCGGTGGTCGACGCCCGCCAAGCGTAGGAAAATTTCCCTCCCTTCCTCTTCTTTTCCAAGGGGGAGGGGAGGGGGCGCGGGGCACTCGGGTGAAGCCCTGGATGACCCCGGCGGAGGGGTTCCCCAA
>NZ_BJZO01000028.1 GCF_007992075.1 Pararhodospirillum oryzae | reverse complement strand
TTTGAGGGCTCTGAAAGAGTCCAGGGCAATCGGTTCACCCGATTGCCCTGGCCGGGGCCCCGCTCGCCCCTCGCGCTTTGGGAGGCCTCTTACACGGCCGGAGGCGTGATGCCGAAATCACGCGCCCAGCGCAAGCCGGCCTCGGTCACGAGACGAGGCGTGTATTCGCATCCCACCCAGCCCGGATAGCCATGGGCATCAAGAAGATTAAAAAGGTAAGGCCAGTTGATTTCCCCGCCGGCATCGGGTTCGGCGCGGCCGGGCACGCCCGCCACCTGCACATGGGCGATCCGCTCCAGGTGGGTTTCCAGAAAGTCCGTGAGGCCGCCTTGCATGATCTGGGCGTGATACAGATCGTACTGGATCTGAAGATTATCGTGATCGACCATCTCAAGCAGCTGCACCGCGTCGTCGGGACGCGAGAGGAAATAGCCGGGCATGTCTTGCAGGTTGATCGCCTCCACCAGCACCGCCACCCCTTCCTCGGCGCAGCGCTCCGCCGCCCAGCCCAGGTTGGCGGCATAGGTTTCCAGGGACTGCGGCCATTGCTCCTCGTCCTCGACCACGCCGGCCATGACATGGAGCCGTCCGCAATCCGTGAACTCGGTGTAGGACAAGGCCAGCTCGATGCTGTCTTGGAACTCCTCCTCGCGCCCCGGCAAGGCGGCCAGCCCCCGCTCGCCCGCCGCCCAGTCGCCCGGGGGCGCGTTGAACACCACCAGCTCCAGGCCATTCATGGCCACCAGGTCGCCCAGGCGCTCGGGACGCAAGGTGTAGGGGAAGTGAAGCTCGACCCCCCGGAAGCCACACGCCGCGGCGGCCGCGAAGCGGGCCTCCAGCGGCCGGTCGGTGAACAGCGTGGACAGGTTGGCGGCAAAACGCGGCATGGGGATATCCTGGACAAACGTGAAACGAGGCGCTAAGCACGACCCAGGGGCCGAACTTCCCGCCTCAAGGCCGCGACACCACGCAGGTCGCGCCGGGGCCGGGGGAAGTTGCCCCGTTCGAGGATCCGCCGCCGCCGGCCCGCCATCCTAGACCGGGAACAGGCCCTTGGCGAGGGGGTCCAGCAGCCCCGCCCGGCGGGGTTATCCATACCACAAGGCGGGAGAGCGGCTCCGATGGGTGGCGAGACGTCGAATGTGATTCCCCTGGTCTCCAGTGCGCGGGTCCAGCAGTTGTCGGCAAAGTACGACCTGCGCCTGCCGCGCTACACGTCCTATCCGACGGCGCCGCATTTCAATGCCGGCGTCGGGCCGGACCAGTACGCCGCCTGGCTGTCGGAACTGCCGGCCGGAAGCCCGGCGTCCTTGTACATCCACGTCGCCTACTGCGCTGATCTGTGCTGGTTCTGCGGCTGCCACACCCGCGTGACCAAGCGTTACGAGCCGGTGGCCGATTACCTGGAAGCCCTGCTGGGCGAGGCAACCCTGGTCGCCAACCACCTGCCCGGCCCGCTCAACGTCACGCACGTGCACTTTGGCGGCGGCTCGCCCACCATCCTGACCGGCGACGATCTCCAGCGCACCATGGATTTCCTGCGCGAACGCTTTGGCGTGTCGGAAAACGCCGAGGTCGCCTTGGAAATGGATCCGCGCACCGCCACCGCCGACTACGTGAAATCCATGGTCAAGGCCGGCGTCACCCGCGCCAGCATTGGCGTCCAGGACTTCGAGGACAAGGTCCAGAAGGCCATCAACCGCGTTCAGCCCATGGAAATGGTTGCGCAGGTCTTCGAGTGGCTGCGCGACAATGGCATTACCGACATCAACATGGATCTGATTTATGGTCTGCCCCACCAGACCACCGAATCGGTCATTCACACCGTGGACCGCGCCTTGTCCTTGAAGCCCCGGCGCGTTTCGCTGTTCGGCTATGCCCATGTGCCGTGGATGAAGCGCCAGATGCGCCTGATCGACGAGGCCACGTTGCCCGATGTCGATGCCCGCTGGGATCAGTACCTGAACGCCACCGCCCGCTTCGAGCAGCTGGGCTATGTTGCCATCGGCCTGGATCACTTCGCCGCGCCCGACGACGAAATGGCCGTTGCCCTGCGTGACGGCAATCTGCACCGCAACTTCCAGGGCTACACCACCGATACCGCCCCCACCCTGATCGGCCTGGGCGCCTCGGGCATTGGCTACCTGCCGCAGGGCTACGTGGTCAACGAACTGGACATCAACGAGTACAAGGCCCGCATCCGCGAGGGCAAGCTGGCCACCAAGCGCGGCATCGCCATCAGCGACGACGACCGGGTGCGCCGCGCCATCATCGAACGCCTGATGTGCGACCTGGCCGTTGACGTGGCCGAGATCGCCCGCGCCCACAACCTGCCCGAGGACACCTTCGCGGGCGAGGTCGCCCAGCTCGACGACCTGGAAGCCGACGGCGTGGTGGTGCGCGAGGGTCTGCGCGTGACCATGACCGACCTGGGCCGGCCGCTGGTGCGCGCGGTGTGCGCCAAGTTCGACCGCTACCTGAAGATGGGCGAGCAGCGGCACTCCCGCGCCGTCTGACGGAACCCGCGTTCCATCCACCGGCACCGGGGAGGGGCATCCTCCCCGGCCTTTCCCTCGACGAACGACCGCGAGGAGAGCGGCCCATGCGCGCGATGGTCTGCGACGGAACCTCGGGCCCGGCGGGCCTGCGGCTGGTTGATCTGCCCCCCCCGCCCCTGCCCCCGGAGAGCGTGCGGATCCGGGTCGCCGCCGCCGGGGTCAATTTCAGCGACCGCCTGCTGACCGAGGGCCGCTACCAGCGCAAGCCGCCACCCCCCTTCCCGCCCGGGTTCGAGATCGCGGGCACGGTCATGGAAACAACCCGCCCCGACCCCGCGCTGCCTCCGGGCCAGCCGGTCCTTGCCGTGCTGGATCATGGCGGCTGGGCCGAGGAAGTCGTTGCCCCCCATGACGCCGTGCTCCCCTTGCCCCCGGGCCTCGACCTGGACGAAGCGGCCGCCTTTCCCATTGCCCATGGCACCGCCCACTTTGGCCTGGTTGACCGCGCGCGGCTGATCGCGGGCGAAACCGTGCTGGTTCATGGCGCCGCCGGCGGCGTCGGACTGGCCGCCGTGGCCTGCGCCAAGGCCCTGGGCGCAACCGTGATCGCCACCGCCGCCGGCCCCGAACGCCTGGCCGTGGCCGGCGAGGCGGGCGCCGATCACCTGCTGGACGCCGCCACCCCCGACCTGCGCGCCGCCGTCAAGGACCTGACCCAGGGCCGGGGGGTTGACGTGGTCTTCGATCCGGTGGGGGGCGACCTTTTCGACGCCTCGATCCGCTGCGCCGCGCCCGAGGGCCGCTTGCTGGTGGTGGGCTTCGCCAGCGGGCGCGTGCCGGCGCCTCCCGCCAACCTGCTGCTGGTCAAGAACCTGTCGGTGATCGGCTACGACTGGGGCGCCATGCGCACGCGCGCCCCCGACCGGGTCATGGGATCGCTGGCCGACGCCCTGGAGGCCTGGGCCCAGGGGCGCCTGAAGGGCCCGCGCGTCGGGGCCCGCCGGCCCCTGGCCGAGGCCCAGGCCGCCCTGGAGGCCCTGGCGGCACGCGCGGTGACCGGCAAGATCGTGTTGCGGCCGTGATTGTGTCGCCCTGCCTTGACTTCGCCCCCCGAACAATCCATCTCGTCGGGCGAAAGCCCCACTGGACAACTCTGGTAAAGCCGGTTGGGTTCCTCCGACCGCCCTTGCAAAGGCACTCCCGTCCATGTTCATCCAGACCGAAGCCACGCCCAACCCCGCCAGCTTGAAGTTCCTGCCCGGACGCGCGGTCCTGCCCGCCGGCGGACGCGACTTTGCCGACGCGCGAAGCGCCCGTGTCTCGCCGCTGGCCACCCGCCTTTTCGACATCGAGGGCGTGAGCGGGGTGTTTTTGGGACCCGACTTCATCACCGTGACCAAGAGCGACGCAGAAACCTGGACGGTGATGAAGCCCCTGGTCCTGGGCGCGTTGATGGACCATTTCGCCGCCGATGCCCCGGTGCTCGACGCCGCCGCCGGCCAGCCCGACGACGACGCTCTTGAGGACACCCCCGAGGAGGACCGCGAGGTTGTCCGCCAGATCCTGGATCTGCTGGAAACCCGCGTGCGCCCCGTGGTTGCCCAGGATGGCGGTGACATCGTTTTCCATGCCTACCGCGACGGCGTCGTGCAACTGTTCATGCGCGGGTCGTGCTCGGGCTGCCCCAGCTCGACCGCCACCCTCAAGCGCGGCGTTGAAACCCTGTTGCGCCACCATATTCCGGCCGTGCGCGCGGTCGAGGCCGTGCGCTGACACCGCCTTCTTGTTCCTGCCCTTCCCATGAGGGGGCCGGGGCCCTGGAGCCTGCCCGGGAAAAGGGGATGCCCCTTTTCCCGAAAAAACAAACGCGGACTCCGGAGCCCTGGCGGGACCCGGACAATTCCCTTGCCTGCCTCCCTTTTTTCCCCCTCCTCGTTTTTCCATATCCTTTCCCGAGCACGCGCGAGGAAGTCCCTCGCGCCAGACACCAGGGAGTCCCCCCATGTCCCATGTTCTGGATCAGACCGCCCTCGACCAGTTGTTTGGCGAGGCCCGCACGCACATGCGCTGGCGGCCGGACCCCGTTCCCGTTGACGTGCTGCACCGGTTGCACGAACTGCTGCGCTGGGCCCCCACCAGCATGAACTGCCAGCCGGCCCGCTTCGTGTTCGTCACCACCGATGCCGCGCGCGAGCGCCTGCGCCCGTGCCTCAGCCCCGGCAACGTTGAAAAAACCATGAGCGCCCCGGTCACCGCGATCATCGCCACCGACCGCCGCTTCCACGAACGCATGCCCCAGCTGTGGACCGCCTCCGACGCCTTCGGCATGTTTGAAGGCAACGAGGCCCTGCGCGAGGCCACGGCCCAGCGCAACGGCACCCTTCAGGGCGCCTACTTGATCCTGGCCGCGCGCGCGCTGGGCCTTGACTGCGGTCCGATGAGCGGTTTCGATACCCAGGCGGTGGACGCCGCCTTCCTGGCCGACACCCCGTCGTGGACCACCAATTTCCTGTGCAACCTGGGCTACGGCGACCCGGCGGGGCTGTTCCCCCGTGGGCCCCGCCCCGCCTTCGACGACGTCTGTCGCGTCGTCTGACCCGCTCCGGGGGCGCCGGGCCCCGTCCGGCCCGCGCCCCCCGTCAAGGATCCGTTGCCTTGTCCCAGTTGACCGAAATCACCGCCGATGGCTTTGGCGTGACCTTGGACATCGTCTATGCCACGCCCGCCAATTTCACCGGCAAGCCGGTGTATGGCCGGGCCGCCTGCTACTTGCATCCCGACGCGGCCCGGTGCCTGGCCACCGCCGTCGATCTCGCGGCCCGCCAGGGGTTGCGGCTGCATGTGTTCGATGGCTTCCGGCCTTCGGAAGCGCAATGGGTGCTGTGGAACCACACCCCCGACCCCCGCTTCATCAGCGATCCCCGCCGGGGCTCGCCCCACAGCATGGGCGCCGCCATCGACCTGACCCTGGCCGATGCCAAAACCGGCCAGTGCCTGGACATGGGCACCGGATTCGACGACCTGACCCCGGCCTCGTACCACGGCGCCACCTCGATCAGCGTCGAGGCCCAGCGCAACCGCTTCGTGCTGCTGGGTTTGATGACCGCCGCCGGCTGGGATTTCTATCGCAACGAATGGTGGCACTACCAGCTCTTTAGTCCGCGCGATCGCTACCCCGTGCTCTCCGACGCCGCCGCCGGCACCCACATGATGCCTCCGGGCGCGACGCCCCCGGGCGCGGCGTGAGCACCGCCGCCCCGACCCTGGCCCTGGACACGGCGCTTGCCGCCTGTTCGGTGGCCGTGACCCTGCCCGATGGCCGCGCGAGCGCGCGCACCATCCCCATGGAGCGCGGCCAGGCCGAGGCCCTGGTGCCCCTGATCGCCTCGGTCCTGGAGGAGGCGGGGCTTGAACCCGCCGCCGTGGGGCGGATCGCGGTCACCGTGGGGCCGGGCTCGTTCACCGGCCTGCGGGTGGGGCTGGCCACGGCGCGCGGCCTGGGCCTCGCCCTGGGCTGCCCGGTGGAAGGCATCACGGTGGGGGAAGCCCTGGCCGACGCGGTGCTGGACGAGGCGCCCGACGCTTGCGTGCTGGTGCTGATCGACAGCCGGCGCGGCGACCTGTTCGCCCAGACGTTCCAGGGCCGCGACGCCCACGGACTGCCCCGCCCCCTGGACGATCCCCGGGCCCTCCCCCCCGACGCCGCCCGCGCCGCCGCCACCCAGGCCGGGATCCTTCTGGTGGGCGACGGGGTCGCGCGCCTGGACCTTGGCGAGGCCGGCCCGGCCCTGCCCGATCCCGTGCGCGTCGCCCGCCTGGCCGGTCGCCGCCCGGCCGACGCCGTCCGCCCGCCGGTGCCGTTGTATCTGCGCCCCCCCGACGCCCGCCCCGCGCCCAACGGGGGACGCCTGTGGGCCTGAGAGCCTGGCACCCGCTGCCCGTGCGTCCATGCCCTCCCCCGGGAAAACGGGTCTTTCCGGGGGAGGGGGCCGGCGCTCAGGCGGCGCGAATGTGGCCGAGGAAGCGCCCCATTTCGTCCTTCAGGTGCCCGACCTGGGTGACCAGGTCGCCGGAAGCGGTGTTGACTTCGCCGGCGGCGCTTCCCGTCCGGGCCGCGCCATCGCGCACGCCTTCGATGGTGCTCGAAACGGCCTGGGTTCCCGCCGCGGCATGATCGATGTTGCGGCTGATTTCCTTGGCCGCCGCCGACTGCTGCTCCACCGCGCTGGCGATCGCCGCCGAGGTGTCGTTGATCCGGTTGATCACGTCGGCAATGCTGGCGATGGCACTGACCGCGTTGGTCGAGGCATCCTGAATGCTGGTGATCTGACGCGTGATGTCCTCGGTGGCGCGCGCCGTCTGGCTGGCGAGGGTCTTGACCTCGCCCGCCACCACCGCGAAGCCCTTGCCCGCGTCGCCGGCCCGGGCCGCTTCGATCGTGGCGTTCAGGGCCAGAAGGTTGGTCTGGGCCGCGATCGAGGAAATCAACTGCACGACGTCGCCAATTCGGGTCGCGGCCTGGGCGAGACCGTCCACCGTTTCCCGGGCCGCCGCCGCCTCGGCCGTGGCCTGCTGGGCGACCACGTTGGATTGCTGGATCTGGCGGCCGATCTCGCCAATCGACGCCGTCAGCTCTTCGGTCGCCACCGCCACCGTTTCCACGTTCTGGCTGGCTTCTTCCGACCCGGCGGCGACCTTCTGCGACTGATCTCGCGTGGTGTCGGCGATGCTGGTCATGGTCGTGGCGGAGGATTTAAGTTTTTCGGCGGCGTGAGTCAGTGACGTGACAATGCCGGAAACACTGGATTCGAAACGAGTGGCCAGATCAAGCATCATGGACCGCCGTTCCTTTTCGGATTCTTTTTTATTTTGCTCCTGCCGCACCCTCAGTTGATCGACTTCCTCGGCGTTTTTCTTGAATGTTACCAGGGCGCGAGCCAGGGTTCCGACTTCGTCCTTGCGTTCGGCGAAACGAATGTCAACGTTCAGGTTGCCCGCCGCGATCTGGCTCATGTCCGCGGTCACGGCGCCCAGCGAACTGGTGATCGTCCGGCCAATCAGGATGGCAATGCCGGCGACCGCGATGACGACCAGAAACCCAATGGTCAGAACCCGGATCACCACGTCCCGGAACATGGCCTGGACGTCGTCGAGATAAACGCCACTCAGGATGGTCCATCCCCATCCGGGAATGTAGGCGCTGTAAGCGATTTTATCCGACTTGACGGTCGAGTTGGGGCGTTTATGGAGGTAGCGGGTTGTTCCACCGCCATTTCGGGCGGCGGCGAAGATGTTCTTGATATAGGGAACACCGTTCGCATCGACGGCATCCATTCGGTTTTTCCCAAGAAGGACAGGATCGGGAAACGCGATCAGAACACCTTCTTCATCAAGGACGGATATATAGTCATTCCCATTGTAACGAATCGCGCCGACGTTGGCTAACGCCTGTTTTTTTGCCTCTTCAACACTGATCTCTCCATTTTCAGATCTTCTCTTTAGATCATTAATGATTGTCTCGGCCGCTGAAGTGACCGCGCGTGTCGCGGTTTGTCGGCCATCAAGGAGAGCGTTCCATTGCTGGTAAAGGGTAACCGCGATCAAGCCGGCCATGCCGACGATGACAACGGCCACGATAACCAAAAGGCGGATGTTAATCTTGAGATTATTCATGTGCGGATACTCGCCATCATAGGGGTTTGGAGGCGAAGACCTTGATCGTGAGAGCCTGCTTCTTAAATACAAAAATACCATTATTGTCTTGCCAGTCTCCTGGCGATAAACGGGACACTGGCGGCGAAGCCCTGGGCAATATCGGATCGCTTGAGGATCTCCACGCTCCATCCGCCGATGGGGACGAGGGCGCTCTCTCCGGCAGGAGGGACCGGGGAGGCTCGGACCGAGAACACCCCACCCCTTGTTCTTCAAAGCGCCTTCATACTTCAGCTTGCCCCGCCAATATTGTCGACGGGGGATGTCAATTCACACAACCCTGAGATATGCCTCGGCATTCGCAAGACAAGCGCATTACAATCAACCAATATAACTCAACATATTTATCGAGAGGACTCCAAGGGAGAGCTTAACCATAAAATTCTCACCTTCTCAAAATGAGAAAAGCCAAGACAAGAAACGCCAATAAACTTTACACGCCCCACAGGTTATCTCATAAAGCGCCGATGTCGAACAGTCCAAAACAGAACGTTCCCTTGCGTTATACGCGCCGATGCAGGACGCATCCCTTGCTCTTACTCGCGATCAAATGGAGAGAGTTATATAGACAACATCCCACGGCAGAGCATTAATCCCTTAAAAATAGATCATGACTTGCACTTCAACACTTCAGAGCATTCTGGTTATCTCTTTGATTTTAAACTGAATACCCACAAACTCCGACCCGACGGCCGCAAGCCGAACCTTCTGCGCTTGCCCCTCTTTCCCTTTTGCTCCCCAAGGTCAGGAACGCCATGCCCGACTCCGGTCCCCCCCCCGCTTCCTTCTCCATTCGCGCGGCCACGGCGGCCGATGCGCCAGTGCTGGGCGTGCTGCACGCCGCCGCTTTCACGCCCCGCCACGAACGCCCGTGGCCGGCGGACGAACTCAAGGCCCTGCTGGCATTGCCGGGCGTGCACGCCCTGCTGGCCGAGGGGGATGAACCGCTGGGCATGATTCTGATTCAGGCCGTGGCCGGCGAGGCCGAGATTCTCACCGTGGCCGTGCGCCCCGACCGTCGTCGCCAGGGCGTGGGCCGCCGCCTGCTCGACGCGGCCCTGAGCGCCGCCGCCAAGGCCAACGCCACGGCGATGATCCTGGAAGTCGCCCGCGACAACACCGCCGCGCTGGGTTTGTACCACCGGTACGGTTTCGCGTTACGCGGCCAGCGCCCGCGTTATTACAATCGGACCGATGGCACCACCGCCGACGCCCTGATCCTGGGCCGGTCCGTGGCCAGGGACGTCGCGTCCGTGCCGGCAAGATAAGCGCCCCCGGGAAACACATCCCATCCCTTGATCGACTTCCGGCCTGCTTGCCAGGAGTCGCCTGGATCCCCCAAACTTCTCCACGGTGGGGACTCCTTTTTCCGGATGCGCGACGCATGAACATCAAGGCCGGGAGCCGGTCGCTCACGTTTCGGGTGGTGACGCTCTGCGTGGCCGGGCTGGTGCTGGCCGGAGTGGGCGAAACCCTGTTTTTTGCCCACATGTTGCGCCGCGACGTGGTGGCCCTGACGGCGGCACAGCTCTCGTCGATCGCGGGCTACGTGGCCCGGGTCATTGACCGGGACGTCACGCAACGGCGTGCCTACCTGGATCATCTGGCCCAGCGCCTGCCCCCCGATGTCCTGGCTGATCCCGGCTTGTTGAGCCGGCACACCCTGAGCCGCGACCGGAGGTTCTTTTTTACCCTGGGCCTGTTCATCGCCGATGCCCGGGGGATCATCCTGGGGCAGGAGGAGGACACCCTTCTGCCCTCCCCCCACCCCGACGCCCCCTTCTTCGCCGAGGCCCTGCGCACGGGCTTCGCGGTGGGACAGCCCCGGATGGGCGAAATGTCGGGCGTCCCGGAGGTTACCCTGGCCCTGCCCATCCCCGCGCGCCCCGACTGGGTTCTGGTGGGCACCGTGGCGCTTCGGGATTCAAACTTCCTGGAAGGCCTGTACACCGCGAAAGTGGGCGAAAGCGGCGGGCTTGTCCTGCTTTCTCCCCGCGACCGCCTGTTCCTGGGGGCGTCCGATTACGACGTCCTTCTTCTTCCCACCCCGCGCGAGGGCCTGCACCCCCAGCACGACGCGGTGATGAAGGGCTTTCGCGGCACGGGCATCGGCCGGCGGGTGGATGGCACCGAGGAACTGGCGGCGATCGCGTCGGTCCCCAGCACCGGCTGGGCCCTGGTCGCCCGCCTCCCCACGCGCGAGGTCGACGCCCCCGTGCGCGCCTTGCAAGACGTGATGCTGGGCACGGCGGGTGTCGTGTTCCTGGGGCTGGCCGTGCTTCTGACCTGGATGCTGCGGCGCATGTTGCGCCCCTTGCGCCATGGCGCCTCGCAGGCCGACCGCATGACCTCGGGCGACATCCCCTTCGAACCCCTGCCCGTCGCGCGCGACGACGAGGTGGGGCACCTGACGGCGGCCTATAACCGCCTGCTCTCCACCTTGCTGCAAAGCCGGGCCGACATGGCCTACCTGGCCCATCACGATCCCCTCACCGGCCTTGCCAACCGGCGGACCTTCGGCGAACGCCTGGCCGGCGAGGTCTCGCGTACCCGCCGTCACGACGGAGTGTTCGCGCTTTTGTACCTGGACCTTGACGGCTTCAAGCCCATCAACGACACCCACGGCCATCAGGCTGGCGACGAGGTGTTGCGCCAGGTGGCCGCGCGCCTGGGCGCGGCGGTCCGTCGCGAGGATCTGGTGGCCCGCCTGGGGGGCGACGAATTCGCTGTCTTGCTGCCCGATCAGGGGGCGGACGAAGCGCGAAAAATCGCGCACAAACTGCACCAGGCCGTCACGTCGCCGATTCCGTTCCAAGGCGGGAGCCTGACGGTCGGGGTCTCGGTGGGGATCGCCTTGTATCCGCGAGATGGCGACAGCGCCGAGGCTCTGCTGGGCTGGGGCGACCGGGCCATGTACCAGGCCAAGAAGGGCAAACGCTGAGGCCGCCCCCGTCCCTCGCGCACGGCACGAAAGACGGGAACGGCCATTTGCGTCAGGAAGCCGGGTTCTTCAGCCAGTCGGGCACGGTTTCCAGGGCCGCCATCTCGGCCGGGGTCGGGCGGCGGCGCACCACGTCGAAGCGCGCCCCACGCACCAGCACCTCGGGCACCAGCGGACGGCCGTTGTAGGTCGAGGCCATCACCGCGCCATAGGCGCCGGCGGTGGCGAAGGCGACCAGTTCCCCCGGCGCGATCGGCGGCAGCAGGCGCTGGCGCGCGAAGATGTCGCTGGATTCGCAGATCGGGCCCACCACGTCGATCGGCTCGCGCGGGGCGTCGGGCGCGGGCAGGTTCACGGGCAGGATTTCGTGGAACGCCTCGTAGAAGGCGGGCCGGATCAGGTCGTTGAAGCCAGAGTCGAGGATCAGGAAATTGCGCGACGCGCCTTCCTTCACATACACCACCCTTGAGACCAGCATGCCGGCGTTGCCCGCGATCAGGCGCCCGGGCTCCAGGATCAGACGCACGCCCAGATCGCCAAACGCCTCGCGGGTCAGCGCGGCATAGGCGTCGGGCGGCGGGCTGGTGGGATCGTCGCGGTGATAGGGCACGCCCAGGCCACCACCCAGGTCCACCCGTTCCAGATTGATCCCCTCGGCGCGCAGGGCCAGCACCAGCTCGCGCAGGCGGGCAAAGGCCTGGCGGAACGGCTCCAGGTCCAGGATCTGCGAGCCGATGTGCACCGCGACCCCCTTGAGGTCGATCCCGGGCAGGGTGCGGGCCAGACGGAACAGGGCCGGCGCCTGATCGATATCGATGCCGAACTTGTTTTCCTTGCGCCCGGTGGTGATCTTTTCGTGGGTGTCGGCGGCCACGTCGGGATTGACGCGCAGGGCCACCGGCGCCAGCGTCCCCATCGAGGCGGCGAATTCCGACAGCGCCCGCAATTCGGGTTCGGATTCCACGTTGATCTGGGCAATGCCGGCCGCGAGCGCCGCCGTCAGTTCGTCGCGGGTCTTGCCCACGCCCGAAAAGACAATGCGCTTGGCCGGAATGCCGGCCGCGATCGCCTGGCGCATTTCGCCGCCGCTGACCACGTCGGCCCCCGCCCCCAGGCGGGCGAGCAAGGCCAGAACCGCCTTGTTGCCGTTGGTCTTGACGGCGAAGCACACATGGGCGTTCTGGCCCACGAACGCTTCCGAGAACACCCGGTAGTGATGTTCAAGCGTCGCGCTGGAATAAACGTAGAAGGGTGTCCCCACCGATTCGGCGATCCGGGTCAGCGGGACTTCCTCGGCGTGCAGGACGCCGGACTTATAGGCGAAGTGATCCATGCTCGGGTCCGCGGGTCAGGAGGCCCCTTGTCAGGGCAAGGGGCCGGAGGGTGGGAAGGCCCCCCGCCAGGGCGGGGAGCCGGGATCGGAAGGCCCCCCGCCAGGCGGGGAACCTGAAAGCGTCAGCCCCCTGCCGGGGCAGGAGGCCGGGGGGGGAATCAGGGACGCAACAGGCCCACGATCTCGTGAACCTCGGTGATGATCGGCCGCGCGATGGCATCGGCCCGTTCGGCGCCCTCGCGCAAAATGGCGTCGATGGAGGCCGGATCGGCCAGCAGGCGCGCCATTTCCGTGTTGATGGGTTGCAGCACCGACACCGCCAGATCGGTCAGCTCGCCCTTGAAGGTGCTGAACGGCTGCCCGCCCACCCGGGCCAGGACCTCGGCGCGGGACAGGTTGGCGAGTGCCGCGTAAATGCCCACCAGATTGGCGGCCTCGGGGCGCCCTTCCAGCCCTTCCACCGTTTCCGGCAGGGGCTCGGGGTCGGTCTTGGCCTTGCGCAGCTTCTGGGCGATGGTGTCGGCGGTGTCGGTCATGTTGATGCGCGCGAAATCCGATTCATCGGACTTGCTCATCTTCTTGGACCCGTCGCGCAACGACATCACCCGGGTGGCCTCGCCCAGGATCAGCGGTTCGGTCAGGGGGAAGAAGTCCACCCCGTAGTCGGCGTTGAACTTCTGGGCAATGTCGCGGGTCAGCTCCAGGTGCTGCTTCTGGTCCTCGCCCACCGGCACGTGCGTGGCCTTGTAGGCCAGGATGTCGGCCGCCATCAGGTTCGGATAGGCGAACAGGCCCACCGACACGTTTTCACGGTTCTTGCCGGCCTTTTCCTTGAACTGGGTCATGCGGTTCAACCAGCCCATGCGCGCGACGCAGTTGAACACCCACGCCAGTTGGGCGTGGGCCGGCACCATCGACTGGTTGAACAGAATGTTTTTCTTGGGATCCACGCCCGCCGCGATCAGGCCGGCCGTGACCTCGCGAATGGCGTGGCGCAGCTGCGGGGGGTCTTGCCAGACGGTGATGGCATGCTGATCGACGACACAGAACACGCACTCGTACTCGTTCTGCAGGCTCACCCAATTGCGGATGGCGCCCAGATAGTTGCCCAAGTGCAGGTTTCCGGTGGGCTGAACGCCCGAGAAAATGCGGTTCATCGACGCGCCTCACGGCTGGATAGGACAGGGAGAAGAAAAAGAATGAAACCGCCGGGGGGTAGACCATATCCCGGAAGCGGTCAAGGTCTTGGCGGATGAAAAGCCAAGCCGTTACGGTATGGCGCCCGTGCGGAACCGCTCCGGTCCCGCCGCCCCCGTTCCTTGTTTCGAAAGCGCCCCCATGGCCCAGGCCCCCGCCCCGACCTTCGACGATACCTTCCACGACGCCTTCGCCACCTTGCTGCGCTGGCGGCGCGACGTGCGCCGGTTCCGCCCCGATCCGGTGCCCGAAGCCCTGATCGAAACCCTGCTGCGCGCCGCCCATCAGGCCCCCAGCGTGGGCAACAGCCAGCCCTGGCGCTTCGTGCGGGTGCGCGACGCCGGACGCCTGGATGCCATCGTGGCCGACTTCCAGGCCTGCAACGCCCGCGCCCGAAGCCAGCAGCCGGCCGAACGCCAGCTTGCCTACGGCGCCTTGAAGGTCGAGGGCCTGCGCGACGCCCCGGTGCAGATGGCGGTGTTCTGCGACGACGCCACGGCCCAGGGCCACGGCCTGGGCCAGGCCACGATGCCCGAAACCCGGGCCTATTCGGTGGTGCTGGCGATTCATACCCTGTGGCTGGTGGCCCGCGCCCATGGCCTGGGGGTGGGCTGGGTGTCGATCCTGAGCCCCGACACCGTGACCCGGGCCCTGGACGTGCCCGAGGGCTGGCGCTTCGTGGCCTGGCTGTGCATCGGCTGGCCCGACCAGGCCCTGGAAATCCCCGAGCTGGAAACCGCCGGCTGGCAGGCCCGCGCGCCCCGGGCCCTGGTCCTGGAGCGCTAACCCCGGGCTTCCCGTTGAGGTCCGTCCGTTTCACGTTGAAGCGGACAGACCCCGGATCCCTTTGTGTGAGTTTGTCCTTTCGGGAAAAGCGGTGCCCACTTTTCCCTGGCGAACTCAACCGGCCCGGCCTCAGAACGGCAGGACAAGGGGCACCAGCCCGACGCACACCGCCATGGTCAGCAGCGAAAAAGGCACGCCAATGCGCACGAAATCCATGAAGCGGTACCCCCCGGGTCCGACCACCAGCGTATTCACGGGCGACGACACCGGGGTCATGAAGGCGGTGGAGGCGGCCAGGGCCACGGTCATGGCGAAGGGATGGGGCGAGACCCCCAGCTCCTGGGCCAGGGTCACCGCCACCGGGGCCATCAGCACCGCCGTCGCGGTGTTGGAGATGAACAGCCCCAGCCCGGCCGTGACCGCGAACAAAACGGCCAGCATGGCCTGGGGGTGGGTTTCACCCAGGGCCTGGATCAAGGCCTGGGCCGCGAGATCGACCCCGCCCGTGCGCTCCAGGGCCAGGGCGAAGGGCAGCATGCCCACGATCAGGACCAGGGTCGGCCAGTTGATGGAACGGTAGGCCGAGGCGGCGTTGACGCAGCCAAAGGCGCCTAGCAGCAAGCAGCCGATCAGGGCGGCCTGGGCATTGGGCAGCAGGCCGCTGGCCATCACCGCGACCATGGCCAGCAGCACCAGCACCGCGTATGGCGCCCGCTCCCGGGCCGGAGCGTAGTCGTCGGCTTCCTCGGGCAGGTCCAGGACGACCAGGTCATGGCGTTCGCCCGCGAGCCGCCGGATCGCGCTCCAAGGGCCGATCAGGAGCAACTGGTCCCCGGCCTTGAGCGCGATCGAGGCCGCCGGCCCTTCCACCCGTCCGGTGCCGCGCCGGACCGCGATCACCGACACATCGCGGGTCGAGCGGAAGCCGACCTCGGCCGGGGTGCGCTCGACCAGGGAGGAATCGGGCGGCACCAGGGCCTCGGCCATGCCCAGTTCCTGCGCGCGATCCAGGAAATAGGCCCCCGACAGGGGCAGCGCCACCAGCTGATGGCGGGCCGCCACCGCTTCCAGGTCTCCTTGCGGATCGACGACATCGACCAGCAGAACATCCCCGGCGGCCAATTCGGTTTCGCGGCGCGGACGCAGAAAATGCGGGCCGAACCGCCCCATGCGCTCGATCGCCAGAATGTTCACGCCCTCGGTGGCGCGCAAGGCCAGCTCGTCCAGCCGCCGCCCCGCCAGGTCGGAGGCCGGCAAAACCCGCAAGCGGGCCTCGCGCCGGGCCAGATCGTAGCTTTTGATCCAGTCGGCCAGCCCGGGCCGGCGCGTCCTCCCGACCCCGGGAGCGGGAACGGCCCCGCCCAGGAAACGCCGCGCGAGCAGCATGTACCCAATGGCGAGGGCCAGCACCGGCAGCCCGAACGGCGTGAAGGCGAAAAAGCCGAAGCCCTCGTAGCCCCGGCGCGCCAGTTCCGCGTTGACCACCAGATTGGGCGCGGTCGCGACCAGGGTCATCATGCCCGAGATCAGGGCCGCCATCGACAGCGGCATCATCAGGCGGCTGGCTGGAATTTTCATGGCGCGGGCCACGCGCAAGACGATGGGAATGAAAATCGCGACCACGCCGGTGGAACTCATGAACGCTCCCAGGCCGGAAGCAGCCGCCATCAGGGCGGCGATCAACCGGCCTTCCCGCCCTCCCGACAGCACGGTGATCCAGCCCCCCAGGGTCTTGGCCACGCCGGTGCGCACCAGCCCCTCGCCCAGGATGAACAAGGCGGCGATCAAGATCACGTTCGGATCCGCGAACCCCGCCAGCGCCTCGGTGGCGGTCACGGTGCCGGTGAACGGCAAGCACGCCATCACCATGAGCGCGACCACGTCCATGGACGGCCGCCCGCGCGCGAACAACCCCACCGCCACGGCCAGCAAGGCAAGAACAAGGACAAGATCGGGGGTCATGCGTCCTCCTGGGGGTGGGGCAGGAAAAGGGGTTTGATACCGTACCCGTGCCGACGCAAAAAAATAAAGAAGGGAGTTTTTGGCCTATCCTGATGAAAATCAGAAAACTCCCAATCATCCACCCTCCTTTGAATTATTACTCTCATTTCAGCCCAGAACTTTGATTGGATACGCCTCACCCTATAGAAGGAATCCGGGGCGTTTCCGGGAATCGAAGGGAGCATTCATCGGCGCGGTATCGTCACGGATGGGGATCGCGGATAAGGAATCGCCGCCCACGCTTGTGAAGCGCGGCCGGGTTGGCTAGGGTCGGCTGTCGTTTTCGTCGGCTCGGAGGTTTGCCCGTGACTTTGTCCGTGACTCCCTACGTCGCCCTGGCCCATGCCCTGGCCGATGTGTCCGCTACGTTGATCCGGCCGCTGTTTCGCACCAACTTGGTGGTGGACGACAAGCCCGACGCCTCGCCCGTCACCCGCGCCGACCGCGAGGCCGAGCAGGCCATGCGCGAGATGATCACCCGCGCCTTCCCCGACCACGGCGTGATCGGCGAGGAATACGGCCCCGACCGCGCCGACGCCGAATTCGTATGGGTGCTCGACCCCATCGACGGCACCGGCGCCTTCGTCACCGGCATGCCCTCGTTCGGAACCCTGATCGGCCTGTGTTACCAGGGCCGGCCGGTGCTGGGCGTCATCAACCAGCCGGTGCTGGGCGAACGCTGGATTGGCGGCAACGACCTGCCCACCACCTTCAACGGCGAGCCCACCCGCTGCCGCCCCTGCCCCAACGTGGGCCGCGCGGCCTTGTACACCACAGCCGTTGAACTGTTCCGCCGCCCCGAGGACGCCGACGCCTTCGAGCGCCTGCGCCGTGCCGCCCACCTGCGCCGCTACGGCTGCGACTGCTACGCCTATGGCCTGGTCGCGCTCGGGCACGCCGATCTGGTCTGCGAGGCCGGGCTGAAGCTGCACGACTACGCGGCGCTCGCGCCCGTGCTCATCGGGGCCGGGGGCTGCATGACCGATTGGGAAGGCCAGCCGCTGGGCATTGGCTCGGGCGACCGGGTTCTGGCCGCCGGCGACCCGGCCACGTTGACCGAGGCGCTCGCCTTGCTGCGCGCCCCCGCCTGACCGGGGTTGCCCTCCTCTTCGCCGCCCTTCCCCTCCTGGCTTCAGGACCCCATCATGCGCCTTGTCGCTTCCCTGCTTGTCGCCGCCCTGGCCCTGGGCCCCTTGGGCGCACGGGCCACCGACCCCACCCCGGCGCCGCCCTCCAACGCTTCCGCCGGGACCGCGCAGGATCCGGGGCCCCACCTGACCCCGGTGCACGGCCTGGCCATGCATGGCGCGGTCAAGTACCCGGCCGACTTCACCCATTTTGATTACGTCAATCCCGACGCTCCCAAGGGGGGGGCCATCCGGCTGGCGGCGATGGGCGGGTTTGACACCTTGAATGTGTTCACCATCCGGGGCGAGGCCGCCGCCGGGTTGGGCCTGATGGTCGATACCCTGACCGCGCGCGCCGCCGACGAGCCGTTTTCGCACTACGGGCTCATCGCCCAGTCGATGGAAATGCCCGAGGACCGCTCGTGGATCATTTTCAACCTGCGCCCGGAAGCGGTGTGGAGCGACGGCGAGCCGATCACCGCCGACGACGTGGCCTTTTCCCTGGAGACCCTGCGCACCCAGGGCATCCCCATGTACAACATGTACTATGGCGACGTGGAACGGGTGGAGGTGCTGGGCCCCAAGCGGGTGCGCTTTGTGTTCAAGGGCACCGAAAACCGGGAACTGCCGCTGATCGTGGGCCAGATGCCGATCCTGCCCAAGCATTACTGGGAAGGACGCGACTTTTCGGCCGTGACCCTGGATCCTCCGGTGATCAGCGGCCCCTATCGCATCGCCAGCTTCGAGCCCGGCCGGTCCATCACCTATGCCCGGCGTCCGGACTACTGGGCCAAGGACCTGCCCGTTTCACGGGGGTTCTATAACTTCGACGAAATCCGCCATGACTACTACCGCGATGCCACCGTGATGCTGGAAGCCTTCAAGGCCGGGGCCTATGACTTCCGCGCCGAGAACGTGGCCCGCCAATGGGCGACCGGATACGACGGCCCCGCCGTGCGCGACGGGCGCATTATCATGGAGCGGCTGCCCCATCACCGGGTCCAGGGCATGCAGGGGTTCATTTTCAACCTGCGCCGGCCGCTGTTCGCCGATCCCCGGGTGCGCGAGGCGCTGGGCTGGGCCTTCGATTTCGAATGGACCAACCAGAACCTTTTTTATGGCGAGTACACCCGCACGCGCAGCTATTTCGACAACTCGGAACTGGCCGCCACCGGCCTGCCCGACGCCGCCGAGCTGGCGGTGCTGGAGCCGTGGCGCGACCAGTTGCCACCGCGCGTGTTCACCGAAGTCTATGCCCCCCCGGTGGTGGACGAAGCCAAGGGCGGCCTGCGCGCCAATCTGGCCCACGCGCTTGACCTGCTGCGACAAGCGGGTTGGACGGTGAAGGATGGCGCCTTGCGCAACGCCGACGGCCAGCCTTTCGAGGTAGAGGTGCTGCTGGCCCAGCCCGAGTTCGAACGCCTGGTGCTGCCCTTCGCCCGCACCCTGGAACGCCTGGGCATCCGCCTTTCCCTGCGCACCGTGGACACCGCCCAGTACATCAACCGGGTGACGCACTTCGACTTCGACATCATGGTGGGCAGCTGGGGGCAGTCGAGCAGCCCCGGCAACGAGCAGCGGGATTTCTGGTCGCAGGCCGCCGCCCACACCCCGGGCAGCAGCAACTATTCGGGCATCGCCTCTCCCGCGATTGATGGCCTGATCGAATCGATCATCGCCGCCCCCAGCCGCGCCGACCTGGTGACCCGGGTGCACGCGCTGGACCGGGTCTTGCAGTGGTCGTTCCTGGTCATTCCCCAATGGCACCAGAGCAGCGACCGCGTGGCCTACTGGAACCTGTTCGGCCATCCGCCAACCCCGGACGACGGCATCCAGTTCAATACCTGGTGGGTTGACCCCGCCAAGGCCGCCGCCCTCACCGGCCGCGCCGGACGCTGACGCAAAAAGGGGGGCCGCCCGGGATCAACCGGCAAGCCCCCCTGCCCCCCCCAAACGAGGGCTGCCGCCCTCCCACTCCCGCCCGGGGAGACGAGGTCTCCCCGGGCCCCTCGCGAACCGGACAGATCCGGGTTCACCCGGAGGCCACCTTGAGTTGATCAAGCTGGTGCTCCAGGTTGATCCGGGCCGCGACAAGGGACAGCTCCGTCATCCCGGACGGCGGACGCCAGGGCGTATGCTTCCCAAGCCATGAAAGCACATCGTACAAGCGCCAGTAACTCGTCGCCCCGCCCAGGATGGGCTCGGGAAACGGCGCCGTCACCGTCTTGATCTCGCCAGACGCATATTTGCGAATATTCTGACGGGAACACCCCAGAAGATCGGCAACATCGGCAAGATTGACCAGATCGGGGCTGACCTCGATAAAACAGGCGTGGGGCAAAGCCTCCCGGACCTGGCGAAGGGCGGAGCGCACCGCCTCCTCCGCCGAGCCGGCCTCCCGCGCAAAAGCCAGCGCCACCGCGCCTCGCTTCCCCACCCCCACCGCTGCGTCGTCACACCCGGCCTCGAACAGGGCGTCCAGATGGACGCTCGGATCCTCATCCGCGTTTGACAAGGAAAACCTGAGGGTGAATTCGTACATTTCAGTCGTCTCCGTCTTTTTCATCCCCGTGTCGGCAGTGGTCAACAATTCTGCGTAAGGTCCGGGCATGCGCTTCGGGGTTCCGGGGGGTCCGCCACACTGAATTTTGGCAAAACTCTCCGCATCGACAGTCCTTGTCGTTCCAAGGACAGACCAGGATGGCAAACGCATGCCCGACTGCCGGCTTGACGCGCCATCCTTTTTCCTCCGCATAGCGCAGGGTGGATTCGATCTCTTTGTGCGGATGCCGTGAACGAGAGACCATTGTTTTGCCTCTTGTGAATCAATTGATTTTTTTCCATGATTTCATCCTCCTAGAGCAACCGTAGACCACAGCTGCCATTTGCACCTGAAATCCACAGCCCTGTCGAACTCTAGGCTCAACCCCATTAGTTGTCAATTGACAACCAGCCTCGAAGCGCCCTTCTCCACGGCCTCGCCTTGGAAAGGACCCTGGCTTCGACGACCGGCCTGCAAGAAGGGGTGTGGGACGCCCCCGTTCGCGCTATCGTGCGGGCCTTGCCCGTGCCCCAACCCCCGAGGTGTCTCATGCTACGTCGGATCGGTGTTGCCCTGCTGGCTTTCCTCTACCGCCTGACCGTGCTGCCGGCGGTGGTCGCGTTTTTTCTGGCGCCGGTGGTCGCGGGCGTGGCCGTGGCCGTGGGGTTGAACGTGGCGTGGGGATCGTTGCCGTGGGCGCTGCTGCTGGCGCCCGTGGCGGTGGGGTTGGCGCTCACCGCCTTGTGGTGGCTGCCCCGGATTCGTCAGCGCAGCGCGCCCGCGTGGCTGGAAAACGCTCTCGCCCTGGCCCTGGGCCGGCGGTCCTGAAACCCCTTTCCGCCCGACAGGCGCGCCGGGACAGGGCGGCTTAAACCGAAATCCCCAGGCGGGCGGCCACGCGCTTGGCGGTGGCTTCGCGTTTCGCCGTGATGGCCGCGAACACGCCTTGCGCCTTGGCCAGGATTTCGGGCGGCGCGGTTTCGGGGCTGCCGCAGTCAAACGGCGGCTCGGGCGCGTAGACCAGGAAAAGCTGGAGGGCCTTGGCCTCGGTGTCGCCCCGTAGCGCGGCCACCAACCGCAAGGCTCCGTCGATGCCCGCCGTCACCCCGGCCGCCGAAATCCAGGCCCCATCCACGACCACCCGTTCATTCACCGGGGTGGCCCCGAAGTAGGGGAGCAAAGGCAAGGCAGCCCAGTGGGTGGTGCTCCGGCGCCCTTGCAGCAGGCCGGCCGCGCCGCAGATCAGGGCCCCCGTGCACACGGTGAACACCACCAGCGCCCCGGCCGCCTGGCGCCGGATCCATTCCAGCACCTCCTCGTCGTCCATCAACGCTTCCTGGCCAAAGCCCCCCGGCACGTGCAGCACATCCAGCGCCGGGGCCTCGGCCAGGGTCGCGTCCGGGATCAGGCGCAACCCGGTGATGTCGCGCACGGGGTCGGTGGTTTTGCCGTACAGCCGGTAGGTCGCGTTCGACACCCGCGCCAGCACCTCGTAAGGCCCGGTCAGATCAATCTGATCCAGCCCTTCAAACACCAACGACCCGATTTCCAGATGCTGTTCGCGTGGGATCATGGCGGACCTCGATGAGAAAGAGGAAAGCACGGATCGCCCGCGAGCCCGGGAAACGTTCACGCGGACGGGGGAAAAGGCCCGAACAGCCGCTCGATCCAGGCGAGAAAGTCAGGAACAGGGCCTTGGCTTGGATCGAAATAGCCCTTGGAAATACCAAGCCCCGGGGGAGTCCCCGGCTCCTTTTGCCAGGCAAGATAAGTGTGAACCTCGGCCTTGCTGGCATGTTGGGGACGAAAGCGGCGCATGTCCCCGGACAGCGCGGCCACCGTGGCCCGTGCGTGCCCCATCAGGGGGTCGTGCTCGGAGGGCACAAGGGCCAGCAGGAAATCCTCCAGCATGCCCAAGGTGGTGTTGTCGGGCATCAGCCAGACGCCCAGGGTCGGTTTGCCCGGCCGCTTCACCACGGTGCCGGTGGGGTCCGGACTCTCTGGCAAGGGATCGTCGCCGCCTTTCTTCCGCGCCCTGTCCTTGATCTGCTTCCAGCGTTTGGCGGGATCTTGATCCGCGTCGAGAATCAGGCCGACAGCTTGTGAAGGCGAGCCCCTGAAAGCGACAATAAACGTTGATAGTGCCGTTTCATCGTTTTTACAGTCTTCTATTTTACAAAAACCATCCGGCAGACGAGCCGCTTTAAATAGATTATATAAAACGTGTAAGTCGGTATTCCCTTCAACAAGGAGGCTGTTTTTAGGGTCCGTCATCGCACCTCTATCCTCCCCCGCATGACCAGATCCAGTTCCTCGGGATCGAAGGGAATACCTTTCACGATACCGTCGGCGCCTTCCAGGCGAATCAGGCGAGCCTCGGTGGGATCAAGCCCCTGGGTGGCGGCCTGGAACCCGCGCAGACAATCCAGGCTGTGGGTGGTGGCGAAAACCTGGACATCCAATTCGCGGCTTTGCTGGAGAATCACTTTCCACAGGTCCGCCATGACCGAATAGTGCAGACCGTTTTCGACCTCATCCACCAGCAGCATCCCCCCCCGCGACGCGGCCAGGGCGGCGGCAATGCCGAACAGATGGTTGATCCCCTCGCCCAGACTGCGCAGTGGAACCGGCGTGGCGGTGCCGCTGAGCCGTGCCAGTGCAAAGCGTTCAACTCGCGAAGATGTTCCCCCCACAAAGACCACGCGTTCCAGGTCCGGGCGAATGAGCCGTAACGCCTGGTAGACATTTTCTTCCTCGGGGCGGAGAGCCACGCCATCCCACAGAAGGGAGGCTTCCGAAGGAGGAAAGCCCTCAGCCGGAACGAACTGAAAGTAACCGAAGGAATCGCTCTTCCGGATTCGGGAGCGAACGAACCTGCTCGTTCTATCCGGGATGACGACTGATTCTTGCCCCATGAAGTTAACGCCAACGCCAACAAAACCGCCTTCTTCTTCCTCAGTCCGATCAGACGCCCGGCGTATTCTGTTGATGACGGTTCCCTCGACGGTCACGTTTTCTTCAATATAGAGACCCGCCGAGACATCAAGGCGATAAGGATCTGGAAATCCCTTGGCCTTTCCTTCTATCCGAAAAGACGGTTGTTCCAAGGCAAGATCGGGACGGCCCCAAAAAAGCGAATTGTAGTTAAGCTGATAAATAGACAGTAGAGGAAGACGGTCGTCCTCGGTCTCCGAGGTTCTGTCGATCGATATTTCCCGGCGGTCGTGCAAAAGGTCGCGGATCTGGCGGGGTGATCCTTCGGTGGCCAGAAGGGCGAGGGCTTCCAGCAGCGAGGTTTTGCCAACGCTGTTCTTGCCGACCACCAGGTTGACCCGCGCCAGGTCGGTCAGTTCCAGGTGCTGAAACGGCCGGAAGCCTTTGACTTCGAGGCTGGTCAAGTGGGTGCTTTGGTCTGCCATGGGTCCCATCATTCCCTAGAGCAAAGGGGTCCGGGGCCCCCGGCCCCGGCGGGGGGCGGGGCAGCGCCCCGCGAACGCCCCGGCGGGGGCGCGACCCCAGCGGGGGCCCGGCCCCCGTTCGTTCAGATCAGCCCCCGCTCGCGCAGCAGGGCAACAACGGCGTCGGCCAGGGCCTCGGGGGGGTGGGCGGCGGCGTCGAGGTGGAGATCGGGGGACTCGGGCGGCTCGTAGGGGCTGCCGATGCCCGTGAAGTTGGGGATCTGGCCGGCGCGGGCCTTGCGGTACAGGCCCTTGGGGTCGCGGGATTCGCACACCGCGAGCGGGGCATCCACGAAGATTTCCAGGAACTGGCCCGGTTCCAGCAGCCCGCGCGCCAGGCGGCGTTCCGAGCGGAACGGCGAGATGAACGACACCAGGGTGATCAGCCCGGCCTCGACCATCAGCTTGGCCACCTCGCCCACCCGGCGGATGTTTTCCACCCGGTCGGCGTCGGTGAAGCCCAGGTCGCGGTTCAGGCCGTGGCGCACGTTGTCGCCATCCAGCAGCATGGTATGGCGGCCTTGCGCGTGCAGGCGTTGTTCAACCAGGTCGGCCACCGTGGACTTGCCCGCGCCCGACAGACCAGTGAACCACAAAACGCACGGGTGCTGACCCTTGGCGGTGGCGCGCTGGGCGCGGTCGATGCGGGTAGGTTGCCAATGGACGTTGTCGGCCCGGCGCAGGCCGAAGTCGATCATGCCACAGCCCACGGTCTGGTTGGTCTGGCGGTCGATCACGATCACGCCCCCCATGTCGCGGTTGTGCGCGTAAGGGTCGAAGGCGATCGGCCGGTCCAGGGCCAGGGTGCACGATCCCACGTCGTTCAGGCCCAGGTCCCGCGCCGCCAGGGGCTCCAGGGTGTTCACGTCCAGGCGGTGCTTCAAGGTGCTGACCTGCATGCCCACCAGGGCCGGCCCGGCGCGCAGCCAGTAGCCGCGCCCGGGCAGCAGGGGGGCTTCGTCCATCCACACCAGCCTGGCCGCCAGTTGGTCGCTCACCGGGCACGGGTCGCTGGCGGTTGCGATCACATCGCCCCGCGCCACGTCGACTTCATCGGCCAGGACCAGGGTCACGGACTGGCCGGCTTCCGCCTGCTCCAGGTCGCCGTCGGCGGTGACGATGCGGGCAACCCGGGTGGTCCGGCCCGAGGGCTGGACGATCACCGCGTCCCCCGGAGCCACCTGCCCGCCCACGATCAGGCCGCTGAAGCCCCGGAAGTCGGCGTTGGGGCGGTTGACCCACTGCACGGGGAAGCGGAACGGCCCGTTGGCCGGATCATCGGCCGGGGTCAGGCTTTCCAGGTGCCCCAGCAAGGTCGGGCCGGTGACCCAGGCCGCGCCGGGCTCGTCGGGGGCGCGGGTGACGTTGGCCCCCGTCAGGGCCGAAAGCGGCAGGCAGGTGAGATCATGAAGCCCCAGGCGCCCGGCAAAGGCGCGGGCCTCGGCGGCGATGGCATCGAAGCGGGCCTGGTCCCAGCCGATCAGGTCCATCTTGTTGACCGCGATCACCGCGTGACGCAGCCCCATCAGGGACACCAGCACCAGATGGCGCCGGGTCTGGGTCAGCAGACCATGGCGGGCATCGACCAGCAGCACGGCCACGTCGGCGGTCGAGGCCCCGGTGACCATGTTGCGGGTGTATTGTTCATGGCCCGGGGTGTCGGCCACGATGAACTTGCGCCGGCCGGTGGTGAAGAACCGGTACGCCACATCAATGGTGATGCCCTGTTCGCGCTCGGCGGCCAGGCCATCGACCAGAAGCGCGAAATCAAGGGCGCCGGGGCCGGTGGTGCCAAAGCGGGCGGAATCGTTTTCCAGGCCCAGCACCTGATCGTCGAACAGAACTTGGCAATCGTAGAGCAACCGCCCGATCAGGGTGGATTTGCCGTCATCGACCGATCCGCAGGTCAGCACGCGCAGCAGCGACTTGGCCTCGTGGGCGCCCAGAAGCTCGGTCAGGGGAGCGGCGGCGGGGGCAACGGGGGCGCTCATCAGAAATAGCCTTCCTGCTTCTTGGCTTCCATCGAGGCACCGCCGTCGCGATCGATCACCCGGCCCTGGCGCTCGCTGGTGCGGGCCAGCAGCATTTCATGGATGACCTCGGGCACGGTGGTGGCGTGGCTTTCGATGGCCCCGGTCAGGGGATAGCAGCCCAGGGTGCGAAAGCGCACCCAGCGCTCTTGCGGCACCTCGCCCGGGGCCAGGGGCAGGCGCTCGTCATCAACCAGGATCAAGGCGCCGTCGCGCTCCACCACCGGGCGGGGCCTGGCGAAGTACAAGGGCACGACGGGGATGTTTTCCTGGTGGATGTAGAGCCAGATATCCAGCTCGGTCCAATTGGAAAGCGGAAAGACGCGAATGCTTTCGCCGGGCGCGACACGGCCGTTGTACAGGCGCCACAGCTCGGGGCGCTGGGCGCGGGGGTCCCAGCGGTGGGTGCGGGTGCGAAAGGAGAAGATGCGTTCCTTGGCGCGGCTTTTTTCCTCGTCGCGCCGGGCGCCGCCAAAGGCGGCATCGAAGCCGTGCTGGTCGAGGGCCTGCTTCAGGGCCTGGGTTTTCATCACGTCCGTGTGCACGGCCGAGCCGTGGGTGATGGGGCCGATCCCCTGGCGCACGCCGTCTCGATTGATGTGCACGATCAGATCCAGGCCCAGCTCGCGCATGCGCTGATCGCGAAAGGCGATCATCTCGCGAAACTTCCAGGTGGTGTCAACGTGGAGGAAGGGAAACGGGGGGCGGCCCGGGTAGAAGGCCTTCATGGCCAGATGCAGCATGACGCTGCTGTCCTTGCCGATGGAATAGAGCATCACCGGCTTGCGGAACTGAGCCGCCACCTCGCGCATGATGTGGATGCTTTCGGCTTCCAGGCGTTGCAGGTGGGTCAGGGCAAAGGGGGCCGGCCGGCCGGGTGCCGTTGCCATGGGGGAGCGGTCCTTCCTTGGAATCAAACGAATAACGGCGCGTGGGCCGGCGGGCCGGCCAAAAGCAGCGCACGGGCCGGCGGGCCGGCCCAGGCCCCCCTAGTTGACCCCAGGCGCGCGCGTTTGTCCAATCCCCCTTATGCGCGTCCGACATCGCCCAGGAACGTATTGACCGCCCCGTCCAGGGAGCGGGTTTGCAGGCCAAGGGCCTGGGCCTGGGCCAGCACGGCGTCGGCGGCCGATCCGGTTTGCGTGGCGTCGGCCGACACGTCGACGATGGTGCGGGTGACCTCGCCCAGGCCGGCGGCGGCCTGTTCCACGGTGGCGGCGATTTCCGCCGTGGCCTTGCCCTGGGCCTCGATGGCGTGGGTGACGGTGGTCGAGAGGGTGTCAACCTCGGCGATGGTCGAGGCAATGGCCGCGATCGCCCGGACACTGTCCTGGGTATCGCGCTGGATGGCGACGATCTGGGTTTCGATGTCGCCGGTGGCGCGCGCGGTCTGGGTGGCCAGGGCCTTGACTTCGTTCGCCACCACGGCGAAGCCCTTGCCGGCGTCGCCGGCCCGGGCGGCCTCGATGGTGGCATTGAGCGCGAGCAGGTTGGTCTGCGCGGCGATGGTGTTGATCAGGGTCACGATTTCCCCCACCCGCCCGGCCGACTCGGCCAGGGCCTGAACCCGCGCGCGGGCGGCCTTCGCGTCCTGGGCGGCGGTGCGGGCCAGGGCGGCGGTGTGGCTCACCTGGCCGGTGAGTTCGTCGATCGAGGCGCTCAGTTCCGTTCCGGCGGCGGCGATGGTCTCGACGCCGGCCCGGGCCTGCTCGGCGGCCGAGGCCACCGCCTGGGCGCGCTGGCTGGTGTCGGAGGCGGTTAGGGTCAGGCAGTGGGCCTGATCCTCCAGGGTCTGGACGGCGCCGCCCACGGTGCCCAGCACGGTGCCGATGGCGGTTTCGAACCCCTGGGTCAGCTCTTCCACGCGGGTCTGACGCCGGGCGCGTTGGGCCAGGGCGTCGCGTTCGCGGGCCTCGGCCCCGGCGCGGGCACGGGCGGTATCCTGGAAGACTTGCAACGCCCGCGCCATGCGCCCCACCTCGTCCTTCCGCCCCACGCCGGGAATGGGGTGGTCCAGGACACCGTCGGCGAGGGCGGTCATGGCCGTGGTCAGGGCGGCCAGGGGACCGGTCAGGGCCCCCGAGATCACCAGCCCCAGGCCGAGCGCCGTTCCCACCATCACCACGCCCAGGCCGCCCAGGCCCTGAAGGATCATCTGGCGGATTCGGGTCATGGCGCTGGTGGCCTCGGCGGCGGCGGTGGCCGCGAGACGCAACACCTCCTGGCCCTGCCGGGCCATGGCCGGCAGCACGGTGGCGCGCAGGCTTTCGTTGTGCACGCCCCACTCCTGCGAGGCGCGTTCGTAGGCGCGCGCGGCCGTTTCAAACGCGGCCAGGGCCTCCTTTTCCTTGTCGGCGCGGGCCATTTGCTTGATCAGGCTCATTTTGCTGATCATCGACGACACATCGACGCGCAGCCGCTTCAAGGTGTTGGGATCGGTGGTCAGGCGATAGGTTTTTTCGGTCAGGCGGATGCGGTAGGTGAAATCCAGCACGCCCGTGGCCAGGCGGGCCAGGCCCGGGTCTTCGATCGCGCCCAGCAGGGCCTTGGCCGTGGTGGTCAGCCGTTCCCCTTGCTCGTCCATGGTGGCGTTGAGGGAGTCAAGCTGTTCCAGGGCGACCGCGCCCTTCTGGTACAAGGCCCGGTAGGCTTCGGTGGCGTCGAGGGCGGCGAGGGCCTGGGGGTGAATGGCACTGTCGGGGCGGGCTTCGATGCGCTCCAAGGTCGCGATCAGGGAAGCCGCGGCGGCACTGTCGGCGTCGAAGGACGCGTGGCCGGCGGCCAGCAAGGTCTCGCGTTCGTGCAGCAGGGCCACGTAGGCCTGACGCTCCACCTCCTTGGCCTGGCTCAGGTCGTCGAACCGGGCAAAGAGCACCGACAACCCGATGGCGACCACGGTGAACATGACCAGAACCGCCAGAACGGTCGAGCCCACCAGAATGAAGGTCTTTAGACGAATAGGAAGATTCTTGAGCCAGCGCATGGGAGGATCCAGGTCAAAGACTTGTATCGCTACAGAAACGACCGTTGGCTTTCTTAATCCAAGCGTCGTGTTTGCCTGGGTTTTAATCTCCTCTTTTTAGTCGTCAACCAAAAAACAGGCACACGCCGGAAACCGTTTTCCGCCCCCTCCCTTTCCCGTTGGAAAGGATTGAAGAACGCCGCGTTGCTTCTGGTCGCGAGAAAGAAAAAGGAAGGCTGGGAGTTCGTCAGGGAAGAGTGGGCTCCGATTTTCCCGAAAAGACAAACCCAAGCAAGGGGAACTGGAATTTCTCCCCTTCAACACAAAATAAAAACAACATGGATATCTAGGGGTGTTCGGGAGAGTCGGCGGCCGAAGGCGTCGCGGCCGCGCCCGGTCCCTGGTATTCGAAATCGAGGGGAGCCGAAGGCGGCGGCGAGTCGGGTTCGCTCCCGCGTCCGGGATGGGCGACGCTCACCCGGTTCTTGCCATCCAGCTTGGACTGATACATGGCGGCGTCGGCCAGGCGGACCAGGGCGCCCAGGCTGGTGGCGTGGTCGGGGTAGACCGCGACGCCGACGCTGGCCCCCACCGCCAGCGTGCCCCAGCGCAAGGCGCTGATGCGCTCGCGCAGTTTCTCGGCGGTTCGCAAGGCGGTTTCCACCGAGGGAATTTCGGTCAGCAGGACCACGAACTCATCCCCGCCGTGACGGGCCGGGGTATCGACGGCGCGACAACTGCCGCGCAGGGCCTGGGCGACATCTTGCAAGACATGATCGCCCATCACATGCCCGTGGTTGTCATTGATGGCCTTGAACCCGTCAAGATCAATGTACACGATCGCGAAACGACGGTCATGACGTTCGCAGCGCTCGTATTCGTGATCCAGGCGTTCCTCGAAGGTCAGCCGGTTGGCGAGCCCGGTCAGGGCATCGGTGCGGGCTAGGTGCTCCAGGTGCAGGCGGTGGCGTCGCCGCTGATCCAGAACCACCAGCACGGCGCGCGTTCCCACCCCCAGCAAGACCAGCAAGACGAACCCGGTCGCGCCGTTGCGCGTGGCCATGGCGGCCTCGTGACGGGCGAGGAGAGTTTCGGGAACCTGGGTGGCGACGATCCAGGACAACGGCGCGGTCGACAGGTTTGTCCCCTCGCCCGTGGACGGGCCCGAAAAGGAAGGCGTCACCGTTTCAAAGGTAAAAAGGCCCTTGGGGGTTCGGAGCTGCCCACGCGGGGCGGCCTGCATGGCCGCCCACGCCGTGGGACACACGTCGGGCAGCCCCCGCGCGGGACGATCGGGCAGGAGCCCCCCCCACAAATCCCGGGTATCGGCCGCGATGAAAAACGTCCCGGCGCTGTTCATCATCATGGGCCGGCCCCGGGTTCCCTGGCCGGCCGTTTCCACCCGCGTCAACAGGACCTCGGCCAGGTAATTAATGACAATCAGGCCGCGCCGCCGTCCAGCCGCATCGAACACGGGGGTAATGAAGCGCAGCATCGGCTTGAAGGGATGTTCAACGTTTCCCCGTTCCATGTTCAGGTCAAGAGGCGAAACATAAATCCGTCCCGAGGCCAGGGTCAGGCCCTCGCGCACATAATACCGATCCCTTTTGTCTTGCAGCTGGTCGGCGGGAACCTGAACCGGGCCGTCGGGGGTCAAATTAACCCGGACCTTCTCCATGCCGGTTTCATCAAGGTAGCGAACCTGGTCATAAACCCGGGCATGACGCGCGAGAGCCTTGTATTCCTCGGCCATCGCGTCCAGCCAGACCGGATCCCCCGTTTCCAGGTAGTGGCGCAGTTCGTTCTGGTCGGTCAGGACCAGGGTATCGACCGTCACCCGGTTGAGGTCTTCCCGCACCGCGTTGGCCTCGGCGGTCACGGCCAGGGTTTCGCGCCGGGCCACGGACTGCTCGAACGTGCGGGCTTCCCACTGGTAGGCCAGCACCAGGCCAAGCACCGGCAAAACGGCCAGAAGCGGGTAGACGGTCCAGAACGTTCGCCACGGCGTCGGGCGCATGCCCTCCCTCCCCGCTGGTCTCGCCGCGCCCCGCCCGAGGATGCCGGCGCGCGCGGCCTGCCCCGAAGCTGGATTGTTTCGCGCTCCGGGGCAGGATGCAATCGAATTGGCGCAAACGGCGGCTAGACCCGGTCGGAAACGCCCGCCTCGGCAAACGTCGCCATGCCGGCGTGACAGAAGCACGCGGCCCGGAGCATGGGCACCGCGAGCGCGGCCCCGCTGGCTTCTCCCAGGGCCATGTCCATGCGCAACAACGGCTCCAGCCCCATGCGGGCGACCAGGGCCTGATGGCCGGGCTCGCGCGAGACGTGACCCAGCACGCAATGGTCCAGGGCATCGGGGGCCACGGCCTTCAGGCACGCGGCGGCCGCGCACAAGATGAAGCCGTCCAGGATCACGGGAACGCGCGACAGCCGCGCGGCGACGATGCCGCCGGCCATGGCCGCCAGCTCGCGCCCGCCCAGGCGGCGCAGCAGGTCAAGGCCATCGGTGGCCATGGGCGCGTGCAAGGCAACGCCGTCGCGCACCACGCGGATCTTGGTTTCCAGGGCGCTGCCCGCGATGCCGCTGCCCGGCCCGGTCCAGTCCTCGGCCACGCCCCCGTACAGCGCCATCGACAAGGCGGCGGCGCTGGTGGTGTTGCCGATCCCCATTTCGCCCAGGCACAGGCAGTCCACGCCTTCCAGGGGCTCGCACAGGCCGGCGTTCAAGGCGGCGACCACTTCTTCCTCGGTCATCGCCGCTGTTTTGTCGAAGGGCTGGGTCGGACGGTCCAGGTCCAGCTCCGTGACCTCAAGGGCGATATTGAAAGCCTTGCACAACTGGTTGATGCCCGCGCCCCCCCGGCGGAAATTCGCCACCATCTGCACGGTGACCTCGGGCGGATAGGCCGAAACCCCTTCCAGCGCCACCCCGTGGTTGCCCGCGAACACATGGGCCCGGGGCGTGTTCAAGGTGGGCGGATGACGCCCCTGCCAGCCCGCGATCCAGTGCGCGAGGGGCTCCAGCCGGCCCAGCGAACGCAACGGCTTGGTCAAGGTGGGCTCGCGCGCGGCGGCGGCGGCGCGACAGGCCTCGTCGGGACCGGGCAGGGCGCGCAACCGCGCGCGCAGGTCGTCAAGGGAGCGCAGCGGCTCGATCGGATGAGACATGGACAAGTCCTGAACCAGGATGTGGAGGTGAACGGCTGACCCGCGAGACGCTGGCCATGGGCGGCCCGATCCGCTATCAGGAAGGCGTGAAGGGGCCGCCGGCCCACACATATCCAATCGATCCGAGGAATGCACCCGTGAATGGCCCGTTTCCTTCCCGCGAAGCCCTGCCTGCCTGGCTTTCCGAACGCCGGGCCGAACTGGCGTGTGCCGTCAGTTTCCTGACCCGCCTGCCTCCCGCCCTACGGGCCGACGCGCCTCCCCTGGCCCGGTGCGTGTGGGCGTTCCCCGTGGCCGGCGCCGTGGTGGGTCTGATCGGCGGCGTGACCTTGGTGGCCGGCAGCGGCCTGGGCCTGCCCGCGCTGGCCGCCGGCTTCCTGGCCATGGGCGCCATGGTGCTGGCCACCGGCGCCTTGCACGAGGATGGCCTCAGCGATACCGCCGACGGCCTGGGCGGGGGACGCGACCGGGATCACGCCCTGGCCATCATGCGCGACAGCCGCCTGGGCGCCTATGGCGCCGTGGCCCTGGTCATCGCCATGGGCCTGCGCGGGGCCGCGCTGGGCGGCCTGGCCGCGTCGCCCTGGGCCCTGGCCGCTCCGCTGGTCGCCGCCGCCATCGGCCGCGCCGGCTGTGGCTTGGTGCTGGGCCTGCTGGGCCCCGCGCGCACCGATGGCCTGGGCGCCGGCGCCGGCACCCCCACCCGGCCGGTGCTGGTCGCCGCCTGGGCCGTGGCCGCCCTTCTCGCCGTGATCTTCCTGCCCTTGCTCCCGGCCGTGATCGCCCTGGCTGCCTCCGTGCTGCCGGTTCTGGCTGTCTCGCGGCTGGCCCAGCGGCGCCTCGGCGGGCACACCGGCGACATCGCCGGCGCGTGCGGCCTGCTCGCGGAAATCGCCGCCCTTCTTGTCCTTGCCGCCGGGGTGGGGACTCTGTCGTGACCCGGCGCGCGGCTCCGCCCGCCGCGTCCGTTTCCTCCTTGCGAGGCGTGTTCCCCACCCAGGACCCGCCCCGGCCCGGGGTCGTGCGCTGGTGGTGGGTGCGCCACGCGCCCGTCATCGGGCCGCGTGGCCGCATCCTGGGCCGCACCGATGTGCCGTGTGACACCTCCGACCTGGATGCGCTGATCATCCTGGCCGACCGCCTGCCCTCGGGCGCGGTCGTGGTGGTGAGCCCGCAACTGCGCTCCCGTCAGACCGCCTCGGCCCTGGAAGGGGCCGGGGCGCTGCTGACCCATCCCGAGGAAGACGCCGCCTTCACCGAACAGGATTTCGGCCAGTGGGAAGGCCGGACCTGGAACGAGCTGATGGGCGCCCATCCTCCCGACCCCCAGGTCAGCACCTTCTGGACCGATCCGGCCCGCGAGACGCCGCCGGGGGGCGAAAGTTTCATGAGCGTGATGGAGCGGGTTGGCCAGGCCGTGCTATCCTGGAGCGAGCGCCTGGGCTCGGGCGACGTGGTGGTGGTGGCCCATGCCGGCACCATTCGCGCCGCCGTGGCCCAGGCCCTGGAGCTTGCGCCCCCCGCGGCCTTGCGCCTTGCGATCGATCCCTTGTCGCTGACCCGCATTGATCGTCACGGCGGCCCCGAGGACGGTTGGGCGGTGCGCTGCGTGAACGAAACCGTGCCATGAGCCTGGGTGTTGCCTTCGATCCCGATCGCCCGGCGCCCGCGCCATCCCTGACCCTGGTTCTGGGCGGCGCGCGCTCGGGCAAGAGCACCCTGGCCGAGCGCCTGACCCTGGCCTCGGGCCCGCGCCCGCTGTATTTCGCCACCGCGCGGCCGGTTCACGTGGACGGGGATCCGGAAATGATCGCCCGCGTGAAGGCCCACCAGGACCGGCGCGGCCCCGCCTGGACCACGATCGAGGCCGGCGCCGATCTGGCGGGCGCGCTCGCCACCCACGCCACCGACCCCACCCGGCCGGTGCTGATCGACTGCCTGATCTTGTGGCTGGGCGGCCTGATGATGGCCACCGCCGAACCCGACGGCGCCGTGCCCCAAAGCCCCGAGGCGGCCGCGCTGGCCGCCGGACGCGCCGGGGCCGCCGTGGGGCCAGCCCTGGATGCCCTGGAAGCCGCCCTGGCCCGGGTGCCGGCGCCCGTGATCGTGGTGTCGGGCGAGGTGGGGCTGGGGCTGGTGCCGATGGAACCGCTCAGCCGCCAGTTCCGCGACGCCCTGGGCCTGATCAACCAGCGCCTGGCCGCCCGGGCCCAGCGCGCGGTGTTGTGCGTGGCCGGCCTGCCCCTGGTGTTGAAGGACACCGTGTAGGCCAAGGCCGCCCCCAACGCTCTCCCCCCCCCGTTGGAAGGATACCATGATCGAACCTGTCCGCCATGCGCCCGTGCGTCTCCCCGCCACGGTGATCACCGGATTCCTGGGCGCGGGTAAAACCACCTTGATCCGCCACCTGATGACCCATGCCCAGGGCCGGCGTCTGGCCCTGATCATCAACGAGTTCGGCGACGTGGGCGTGGACCGCGATATCCTGCGCGCCTGTGGCGTGCCCGGATGCGAGGATGACGCCATCGTTGAACTGGCGAACGGCTGCCTGTGCTGCACCGTGGCCGACGAGTTCATTCCCACCATGGAAGCCCTGCTCGCCCGCCCCGAGCCGCCCGATCACATCTTGATCGAAACCTCGGGGCTGGCCCTGCCCAAGCCCCTGGTGCGCGCCTTCGACTGGCCGGCGATCCGCGCCCGCGTGACCGTGGACGGGGTGATTGCCGTGGTCGATGGCCCGGGGCTGACCGGCGGGCGCTTCGATCCGCCGCCTCCGGACGTCGTGCTCCCCCCCGACCACGACAACCCGCTGGAGGAAGTGTTCTCCGATCAGATCGCGTGCGCCGACCTCGTGCTGCTGAACAAGGCCGACCTGCTGGACGATGCCACCCGCGAAGCCCTGAGCGCCCGTCTTCTTGAGCGCGCGCGCCCCGGGACCCGGGTCCTGGCCACGGTCCAGGGCGTGGTGGATCCGGCCGTGCTGCTGGGCCTGGGCGCCGGGGCCGAGGACGACCTGGACAGCCGCCCCAGCCATCACGACACCGCGACCGATCACAACCACGACGACTTCGTCAGCTTCGATGTCCGCCCCGGCCCGGTCGCCGACCCGGCTGCCTTCCTGCGCCGGCTGCGCTTGGTGATCGAGGCCCACGATATCCTGCGGGTCAAGGGGGGGCTCGCGGTGCCCGGCAAGCCCATGCGCCATCTGGTGCAGGCCGTGGGCCCGCGCGTGTCGGGATACTATGATCGCCCCTGGGGCACGGACGAGGAGCCCGCCTCGTGCCTGGTGGTGATTGGCCTCAAGGGCCTGGATCAGGCCGCGATCCGCGCCGCGCTGGAAGGATAGCCTGCCCTTCCCTCCTCCCTGATCGGGCGCCCTGCCCTCGGCCCCGATCAGGGCACGGCCCACCCCAGCAGACTGTACCCCGCGACCCCGGCCAGCACGGTCAGGAACAAGCTGCGGGTCAGCAGCCCGACGCCAAGACTGACCCCGGCGGCCAGCAGGGACACGCTCCACCCCGCCGGGCTCAGGGCCGGATGGTGCAAGAACTCGCCGGCCAGGATCGCGGCCATGACGGCGGCGGGGACGTAGGTCAGCCAGGCCCGGACCCCGGCCGGAAAAGCGAGGTGCGAGAGCAGCAGCACGGGCGCCACCCGCACCAGGACGGTCACCACCGCGCAGCCCAGCAGGCTCAGCAAGAAGGACGAAGCCATCGGCGCCCCCCCCGTGCCCGGCGCAGCGCAAGCAGCGCGCTGGCCAGCGCGCCCATCGTCGTGGCGACCAGAAGAACCAGCGGAAGCGGCGCCAGCGCGGCCAGGGCAAGCACCACGATGGCGGCCACGGCGATGGCGACCAGTTCAAGCCCCCGGGTCTGGCTTTCCAGGCAGGTGAACAGCAAAAGCCCCACGAACATGGCCGTGAGGCTGAACCCCAGGGCCTCCAGCATCGATTCGGGCAGGTGGCGGGCCAGCAGCGCCCCGGTCAGATTGGCGACGCCCCAGTTCACATAGGCCCCCAGATTGAGCCCGAGCAGCCAGGGAAAGGGGAGGCCCCCGCCCGCCCGGGCCCGCTGGACCGCGACGCCGAAGGTTTCATCGGTGAGCAGCAGCCCGGCGGCGAGTTTTTCCCCCCAGCCCCGGCCCCGGAAAAACGGCGCCAGGGCGGCGCTCATCAACACATAGCGCCCGTTGACCAGCAGCACGGCCAGGACCAGGGCCAGCGTGTCGGCCTGCGCGAGAACCAGGGAATAGAACAGGAACTGCGCCGACCCTGCGTACAGCACGGTCGCGAGCCCCACGACCTCCAGCGGGGAAAATCCCGACACGGTGCCGATGCCTCCAGCCGCGAAGCCGATGCTCCAATAGCCCAGCACCGTGGGCAGGCAGGCGACCACGCCCGCCCGAAAGCCATCGGGCGCCAGGCGGCGGGGAGGGCGGACGGCCCCGCTCATGGCCGGATCGCCGAAACCACCACCGCCGCCATCGGCAGGACAAAACGCGCCCCGTCGCGGTGGTTCTCCTGAATCTCGGCGGCAAGGGCCGCGCGGATTTGAGCCAGCACGGCGGGAGGCTGGGCGCGCAGCCACGCCCCCGAGCGCACCGAGCCCCGCAGCTCGGAATCAAACAAGGCATTCGGGTCCTGGAAAACCCAATCCACTTCCGCCAGCGCACGGGCAAGCGTGCCGCCCTTGAACCCCGCCCGCTCCAGGGTGTCCCGCAGCGCCTGATCGCCCAGCAGCTGGTGGTACGCCGGCCCCTCGGGCGCCGGCGACGGGCACGCGGCCAGCCGCGCCAGGGTCGTTTCCAAAAGCCGCGTCGGCGTGTTGCGGTCCTGGTCGGCCCAGACGGTGAAAACCAGGCATCCCCCGGGGCGCAGGACCCGGGCGGCCTCGGCGAACACGGCGTCGGGGTCGGCGAAGTGCTGCACGCCGAAATTCGAAACCACCGCGTCGAAGGTTTCGTCGGCGAAGGGCAGATCCTGCGCGTCGGCCACCTCGAAGGAAGCCTGGGGAACGAAGCGCCGGGCCTGGGCAATCATGGCGTGGGAAAAATCCACGCCCCAGGCCCGGGCGCCAAGCCGGACGGCCAGCGCGGCCGCGTAGCCGGGGCCGGTGGCCAGATCGAGCACGGTCCGGCCCGCGAGCGGCGCCAGGGGACGGAGCAAGGAGGGCACGAACGCCCCCGTCACCTCCCCCCACGCGCCGGCATAGGCCGGTGCCCGTGTCTCCCACTCCTGCATGATAAACGCGCGAAAGTCCGCTACATCGCGTGCCGGCGCGGGGTGTGTCGTCATGTCGCGGTGCCTTGAGCAAAAGGGCGTGATCCAGGGGGCCCCGTCCGGGTCGCGATCGCGCCCATCCCTTGGCCCCGCCCTCAACCATGAGCCCACACGGCCGGCGACCGATAGGAAGATCCTGTCCTTGAACGGCGTGCCGGAGCGGCCCTACCCTGGCCCGCGCGCGTTGAAAACAGGGATCACGGGATGGAAAAGGGGCGACGGGACGAAATCCGGCTGTGGACCGACCGCCAGATCCTGGGCGGCCTTGAGCTGCTCCAGGCCCGGTTCCTTGACTTTCGCTATCCGCTCCACTCGCACGACGTGTTCGTGATCGCCGCCTTCCGGGATGGTGCCCAGAAGCACCGGATCGCCCGTCATCACGGGGTCGCCTATCCGGGATCGGTGATGGTCATCCCGCCAGGCGAGGTTCACACCGGTGAAAGCGCCGAGCGCAACGGGGGATGGGAGTATTCGGCCCTCTATCCGGCTCCCGAGGCCCTGGAAGCCCTGTCGGGCGAGCTGTCGCGCGCCCCCCGGGGCCGGCTTGATTTCGGCCGGCGACTGCTGATCGACGCCCCCGACCTCGCGGCCGGCCTGATCGACGCCTGCGACGTCGCCCACCGCTCGCCCGACCCCGTGGCGCGGGCCGAGGCCGTGTACCGCGCCCTTGATGCCATCATCCAGCGCCACGGCCAGCGCACGGGGGGAGGCGCCTTTCGCCCGCCCCCCAACGCCCGCCTGCGCCCGGCGCTCGACCATATCCGGGCCCATTACGCCGATCCCTTGCGGCTATCGGACATCGCCGGGCAGGTCGGCTTGAGCGAGTTCTATTTCATGCGCACCTTCAAGGCCCAGATGAACGTTACCGTGCACGGCTACCTGACCCAGGTGCGCCTGGAAGCGGCCAAGGCGCTGCTGGTGGCCGGCACCCCGGCCGCCGAAGCCGCCATCGCCACCGGCTTTTACGACCAGAGCCATTTCACCGGCAGTTTCCGCCGCTATTTCGGGGTCACCCCGTCGCGCTACGCCACCGCCTGCCGGTAAGGGGGTGGGGAGAGAACCTCGGAGACGACGACCAGGGCCTTCTCGTCGGGATCGTAGCGCAGGGTAATCGAAACCGGGCCGATTTCGGACAGGGCTTTGACATGTGTCCCCCCGCACGGAATGGAAACCTCCGTGCCGTCAACAACAGAGGTCCACAGCCTTCTCGCCCCATAAGAGAGATCCTCTCCCGTCAAGGAAACGGGGCTTGCCTGATCAATCCAGCCCTTGACCTGTTCATTCATCCCCTCGCCTATCGCGGGAAGATTTTCCACGAACGACTCCACGTCAAAAACTTTTCTCAGGGATTTGCCGAGGCGATAGGTATCCTCGGACCTTCCAGGAAACACCCGCGCCCCCGCGATCGCCGTGGCATCCAGGTTCGGATGGCCGAGCGAATCGGGCCGGGCTTCCTTTTTCCAAAACGGGGCGGCCTGCTTGTTCAGCGCCAGGGACATGAGATGCGCGGTTGTATGGGCCGCGCTCAAGGCCTGCCGGCGGAGGGGATCAACGCTCAAGCGCGCCGTGCTCCCGACAAGGGAAGCGGCATCCAAGGCGACTCCACCCTCCGGCTGCCCCTCTCCCTTCACCGGCTCCACGACATGCGCGATCACCAGGACATGGGCCTCGTCGTTGCGCGACAAGGTGACCTGATCGGGAAGCAAGAGGTCCCCTGATTTCGCGATCGGCCACGCGAGCGTATCCGTTACGGAAAAATCCTGGGTGTCCGCCTGGAGGGTCCCCTGGTCTCCGGGCTGATCCTTCCAAAAATAATCTTCCGGATGGAACGGCGTTTGATCCGTGACCAGAAAAAACTTATCCTCTTTTTCACAAATAAAAATAATCCGCGCGCTTGACGACGTTTCATTCACATAATGCAAAGCCTTTGTGTTTTCGGATGGTCTGCTTCCAAAAACTCTCATGGCATCGCCTCCTTCTTGAAGGCGAGCGCGAAGCCGCGTCCGCCTGCATCCTCATGGCGCGCGTGAAAAGCGCGGTGAATGGGCCAGCCAAGCCGTTCGGCCCGAGAGGCGAAGGAAAGCCGCCTAACGCCGGCCCCCGTGTTTTTTATCTAAGTTGTGATCGATAACACGTTCAAGGCGAAGGTCAAGGCCATGCTTTTCGACAAGCTCCCTCACCATTTCGGACAAAGCGCGCCGATGGTCCTCGGTGCGTGCCGATTGGTAGACCACCTTCACGCCGGGATCCGCCTGGTCAACCAGCGGCTGGATCCGTTTCAAGATATAGGATGACGTGTTCAGGTGCTCGACGAAGAGCGAACGCGTTCCGGACTCACGGATCCGCCGGAACAGGTCCTCCAGCAGATCCCGACGATATCGATAATGCGGAAACAGGGGGCCGACGAAAGCGTAGGTCGGAATACCGGCTGCATTCAAATCAGCCAAGGCCTTCAACCGGTCGGAGGCACGCGGGGCGTGGACCTCCATGAAACGGCCAATCGTGTCGTCTGTCGTGGTCAGGGTGATCCCCACTTCCTTGCGGTCGAGCGCGGCAATGACATCCACGTCGCGCAACACAAGCGGACTCTTGGTCAGCATGCTGACCAACCCGGGATAACGCTCGTCTCGCAACGTCTCCAGCACGCCACGGGCCAACTGGTATTTCTTCTCGACCCCTTGCCAGGCATCGGTGACGGAACTCAGCAAAATGGTGGAGTGGCGCCGATGGAGAGGCAACCGGCGCAGGTCACGGCGAAAAACATCGACGGCATTGACCTTGACCGACAGGTAACTTCCCCAGGCTTCCATGGGCTCACCGACAAAGCGTCCCATGAACGAGGCATAACAGTAAGCACACGCGAACGAGCATCCGGTGTATGGATTAACGACATAATCGCTGGCCGGAAGTTTACTCGGCACAAGCATGGACTTGCATGTTACTTCATTAATTCTCATCCCCGTCATCAATCAACCTTTCCCAAGCCGTTCCACCGCGATCAGGCCCCATCGTGCCGCCCGCAAGAAAGGCGGTCTTGATGTCTTGGGCGTCAACCGGCGTCGCCGGGCAAAACGAAGTCCCTGCTGGCCATCACCAGGGCCTTGAAGGCCCGCGCGGCACCGGTTTCGACCGAATCGCGATGCTGGATCAGCCAGGTTTCCACCCGGGCATTCGGGATGGGCAGGCCCTCGATCTGGCCGGCGTGGCGCGGACGCTCCACCACGGCCCTGGGCAGCAAGCTCACCCCCATGCCGGCGGCAACGCACCCCAGCAGGCCGTCAAGAGTCCCGAACTCCATCACCCGGCGCGGCGCAAGGCCCGCTCCTCGCAACCAGGCCTCCGTGCGGGCCCGGTAGGCACAGCCCGAGCGAAACACCAGCATGGCCCGGGTGTTGGCCTCCTCGACCGTGGTCACGCCCGCCGGCACCGCCAGCACCAGTTCCTCGACGAACACGGGCGCGCCGATCACCCGTTCGTGAACCACCGGTCCGGCCAGGAACGCCAGATCGGCCCGCCGCTCCAAAACCGCGTCCAACTGACCTTCGCTCGTTCCCGTCGACAGGGTCAGGGTGGTTTTGGGATGGCGGCGGTGAAACTCGGCCAGAACCGGCGGCAGGCGGATGGCGGCGGTGGTCTCCATGGACGCCAGCCGCAGCTCTCCCCCCTCGCCGATCGCCTCGCCCACGGCTTCGCGGGCGGCGTCGGTCAGGGCCAGGATCCGTTCCGCGAAATCCAAAAGCACGGTGCCGGCCGGGGTCAGCCGCATGCCGCGCGCCTCGCGCACGAACAACCGAGCCCCCAGATCGTCTTCCAGCTTGCGCACCCGCGCCGAGACATTCGACGGCACCGAATGCACAAGGTCGGCGGCCGCCACCACCGAGCCCCCCCGAACCACCGCCCGAAACACCCGCAGCGACGCCGTATCCATCCGTTCATTCTCCAAAACAGAATGGTCTGAGCATAATTATGCGCTGGATGCGAATCAATATCCTGGTCATGCTTCCCGGAAAACAGCACGAAGGGGAGGATCATGACGACACGCAGCGGATGGGTTCTGGTGGGCGGCATGCTGGCCCTGGCGGCGGCGGTGGGATTGGGGCGCTTCGCCTTCACCCCCCTGTTGCCGGTGATGCAGCAGGACTACGGCTTTGGCGCCCTGGGAAGCAGCGGCCTGGCCGCCAGCAACAACGTGGGGTATCTGCTGGGCGCCCTGTGGGCCGGGGCCCTGCGCACCGACGCCGGCCGCCACCGCCTTTTGAACAGGGGCCTGGGGCTGCTGGTGGTGACGCTGGCCCTGATGCCCGTGGTGCCCTCGCCCGTGATCTGGAACGGGCTGCGGCTGGTGGGCGGGATCGCGTCGGCCTGGGTTTTCGTGCTGGCGTCGGCCCTGGTGCTGCCTCTTCTGGGGTCCAGCGGTCATGCGCGCTGGAGCGGGCTGCATTTTGGCGGGGTCGGCCTGGGGATCATCCTGGCGGGGACGGTCGTGGGCGAGGTGGGCACCCGCCTGGGATCGGACGCCGGATGGCTGGCGAGCGCCGTTCTGGCCGCCGGCCTTGCCCTGGTCGCGGGTCCGCTTCTTGCCGGGGTTCATGCCCGCGCCCCTGCCCCGCCGATGGCCCCGCCCGCGACGCCCGCCCCGCCCCTTTCCTTCCCCCTTTCCTTCCTGGCGGCGGCCTATTTTTGCGAAGGACTGGGCTACATCGTCACCGGGACCTTCCTGGTCGAGATCGTGCGCGCGACCCCTGGCCTTGCCGGTTTCGCCAACCTCTCCTGGGTTCTTGTCGGGGTCGCCGCGCTGCCCTCGGCGCTGGTGTGGTCGTTCCTGGCCGAACGCCGTGGCTATGTAACCGTGCTGGTCGCGGGACACCTGATCCAGGCAACGGGCATGATCTTGCCGGTTCTGTCGGGTCACTGGGCCCTGGTTCTGGCCGGAGCGGTGCTGTTTGGCGGCACCTTCCTGGGGATCGTCGGCATGACCCTGGCTTTTGGCCGCCTGGTCAACCCCGGGCACGCGGCGCGGGTCATGGGGATCCTGACCGCCGCCTTCGGAATCGGCCAGATCCTGGGCCCCGTGCTGGCGGCGGGCCTGGCGGGATGGGGAGGGTGGAGCCTGGCCCTCGGCATGGCCTCGATGGTCGTGGGCCTGGGCGCCGGGCTGCTACTGGCCGGCCATGGGCTCGCGCACCGCCGGAACGTGGAGGCGCGCCGGAACCCACGGGGCAAGCCCGACGCGCCGCGCGCTTTCTTTTAGCCGTTCTGCTCCTTCGCCGGGGGGGGAAGGTCCTCGGGCTTGTCACTGGACGGGACAACATCCCCCACCAGCCGATGCGCCACCGCCACCGCCAGCAGGGCCGCGAGCACCAGGGTATATTCCCAGAAGCTGGACCAGTCCCCCAGCTTGACATCCCCGGCCACGGTCTGGACCGGGCGCACGATGAGCTGGCGCAGCAAGGTAATCATCGCCACCTCAAGAAACACCCGCAGGTGAAAGCGCCCGGTCCGCACATACTCGATTTCGGCCGAGATCAGCGACGACAATGTCCACACAATGAACAACACCCCCAGGGCATGCAAAAAGCCCTGGGCCAGCTTGTCTTGCTGATAGGCCACGACCGCTTCATTGAAGAACTCGACCACCACCATGGCGCTGGCCAGAACCAGGGCCACGGCCAGAACGATGTGCAACAACCCATTGAACACCCACAACCCTCGCACCAGCCAGCGCTCAAGGGTCGTGCCAAGGATCGAAGCGTTGAGGGGATCCTTCATCGCGCGGGGCTCCGTGGGTACGGGGTCGAACAAAAACCGTGAAAGACGACGCACCACCCCGGTCGGGCGGCACCGGGGCCAGCCCGCCCCATCAGCGATTATTGTGCTGGATCCAGCCACACCCGAACAAGGGGAATTAAGGGGAGTTTTTTTGGGAGCCCTCAAACGCCGGGCGGGGCGGGCCAGGAATCAGGGGCCCCCGGGGACGTGTCCCCGGGCGGGGGTGTTGGGGGCCGCGCCCCCAACAGGGCGCAAGCCCTCCCATCACTCCCCTTCCCCGTATCCACCCGCCCTACAAATCCAGGCGCACGATCTTGCCCGGGTTCATCAGATCATCGGGATCAAGAGCGCGCTTGAGGCGGCGCATCACGGCCAGGGCGTCGCCGTGCTCGGCTTCCAGGTGGCTCATCTTGCCATACCCGATGCCATGCTCGCCGGTGCAGGTGCCTTCCATGGCCAGGGCGCGGGCCACGATGCGTTCGTTCAGACGGTTGGCTTCCTCGCGCTGGGCCGGGTCGTCGGGATCGATCACGAACAGCACATGGAAATTCCCGTCGCCCACGTGCCCGACCACGGTGGTGGTCAGCGAGCTGGCTTCCAGATCGGCCTCGGTCTCGGTCAGGCAGTCGGCCAGGCGCGAAATCGGCACGCACACATCGGAGCTGAACCCCTTGGCGCCGGGACGGAGGGCCAGCGCGGCGTAGTAGGCGGTGTGACGCGCCGCCCACAACCGATCGCGCTCCTCGGGCGTGGCGGTCCATTGGAAATCGGCCCCGCCCTGATCGGCGGCCAGGGCCCGGACCACCTCGACCTGCTCCGTCACATGGGCGGGCGAGCCGTGAAACTCGAAGAACAGCGTGGGCGTGACCGCGTGGTTCATCCGGGAATACCGGTTGACCGCCTCCATCTGGTGCGCGTTCAGGAACTCAACGCGCGCGATGGGAATCCCGGCCTGGATGGTGTGGATCACCGTGTTGACCGCCTGCGCCACGCTGGGGAACGGGCACACCGCCGCCATCACCGTTTCCGGGATTCCGTGCAGGCGCACCGTGACCTCGGTAATCAGGCCCAAGGTCCCTTCCGAGCCCACGTACAGCCGCGTCAGGTCATAGCCCGCCGACGACTTGCGCGCCCGCCCACCGGTGCGGATGACCTCGCCTTGGGGAGTGACCACGGTCAGGGCCAGCACCGCCTCGCGCATGGTGCCATAGCGCACCGCGTTGGTGCCCGAGGCGCGGGTTGCCGCCATGCCCCCCAGCGTGGCGTCGGCGCCGGGATCGATGGGGAAGAACAGCCCGGTGTCGCGCAGATGGGCATTCAGCCGCTTGCGGGTGACGCCGGCCTGCACCGTGGCGTCCATGTCCTGCGGGCGCACCGCGACAATGGCATCCATGCCCGACAGGTCCAGGCACACCCCGCCCCGCAGGGCGGCCACATGGCCTTCCAGCGAGGTGCCGGCGCCAAACGGAATCATCGGCACCCGCCGGGCCGCGCAGGCGCGCACGATGGCCGCCACCTCCTCGGTGGTATGAGGATAGACCACGGCGTCGGGAGGAAAGGGCGGGTGATAGCTTTCGTCGCGCCCGTGTTGCAAGCGCACGGCGGCGGCGCTGGTGAAGCGCGGCCCCAGCAAGGCGACAAGAGCGGCCACCAGATCGGGGGGCAAGGGGCGATCGGGCAGCGGATCGGGGGGAAACGTCATGGGCAAGCCTCCTGGGGACGCGCGGCCGGTGGGGGAAAACTCAAGGGGCCAAGTCGATCATCACCGGCTCGTGACCGCAAGCCTGGATGAACCGGACCAGATCGGCGCCCGAAACCGTGGTGGTCGCGGTGTTGACCAGGGGATGGTAGTTGACCTTCTCTTGCGCCACCATCCAGGCATCCAGCACCACCTTGACCCGGTGCTCGGTGTCGTTGATCAGGGCAAAGGGTGTCACCGCGCCGGGGATCACGCCCAGCACCTCGTCAAGCAGCGCGGGCTTGCCAAACGACAGCCGGCCCGAGCCAATCCGCGCCGGCAGGGTTTTCAGATCCACCGGACGATCATGCGGGCACACCACCAGCCATAGCTGGCCACGCGAATCCTTGAGGAACAAATTCTTGCAGTGAACCCCAGGGATCGCGTCATGGGTGTGGGCGGCGGCCGCGACGGTGAACACCGCCTCGTGGGTCGTGGTGGTGGCCTGGATGCCCCATTCGACCAGCCGGGCCAGCAAGGCGTCCATGGAAACGGGAATCAAGGCCTGACTCCTTTTCAAGGAAACAAGGGCCCAGGCCAGAACTCCGATCTTGGCGCGGGCCAGGACACACAAAAAATCCCGGATCTCCTGAATGGAAATCCGGGACAAGGCGGAAAAATGCACAAGCGTGATCAGCCGTCGCGGCATCCAAAAGGGATTGTTCCATGACGGATCCCCACGATAGGAACAACGCCCCCAGGGTTCATTGACGATTCGCAATCGCCCGGTCCGTTCTCCTGGAAAAACCAACCCCTTTTCTTATTGAACCGTCGGCGTGACCGCCAGGCCCCCGGGCAGTTCTCCGATCAGGCCACTGGTGCCCAGAACCCGACGCTGGGTCACGTCCTCCAGGGAAACGCTGCTGAGATACAGATAAATCTGGTTGGCCAGCTCTTCCCACAGATCATGGGTCAGGCAGCGGCCCTTGTTGTTGTGGCATCCCGCCGGCGACCCCGGGGAACAGCGCGTGGTCTGGATCGGTTCATCCACCGCCAGGATGATATCGGAAATGCGCATGTCGCCGGCATCGCGCGACAGCAGGTAGCCGCCTCCGGGACCACGCACGCTTTTGACCAGGCCGCCCTTTCGCAGCCGGCCAAAGAGTTGTTCAAGGTAGGAAAGCGAAATTTCCTGGCGTTCGGCGATATCCGCCAGGGCCACCGGCTTGCCCGCCGAATGGGCGGCCAGATCGGCCATGGCCATCACCGCGTAGCGACCCTTCGTGCTCAGCCTCATCGCTTTCCATCCCTTTTACACATTGAAACCGGCCGTCTCGCGCGAGGTGGGGGCCCCCCCCCGAGGCGCAACGGGGTCGTTGTCGGTGACATCCATCGAGGCCGGATCGCCTTCCGGCAGGCCCCGGATTTCCAAAGCGGTCAGTCGGGCATTCAGGCGGCGCACCTCGTCCATCAGGGTATTGATCGACCCGGAAACCGGATCGGGCAACCCCTCTGGCGTGCCATAGCTGCAAAAACACTCGGCCTCGGGCGCGCGCGAACGGCTGGCCATGCGCGCCGGAATCCCCACCATGGTGGCCCCGGCCGGCACATCGGTGAGCACCACCGCGTTGGCCCCGATGCGCGCCCCGGCCCCGACCACATGCGGCCCCAGGACATGGGCGCCCGCGCCAATGATGACCCCGTCTTGGACGGTGGGATGGCGCTTGCCCGGCAGCAGCGACGTTCCCCCCAGGGTCACGCCCTGGTACAAGGTCACGTCGTCGCCCACTTCGGCGGTTTCGCCGATGACCACGCCGGTGCCGTGATCAATGAAAAAGCGCCGCCCCAGCCGCGCGGCCGGATGAATTTCAATACCCGTTAGGATTTTCGCCGTATGACTCAGCACGCGGGCCAGCGTGCGCCAGCCACGTTCCCACAGGGGATGGGATAAGCGATGGAACAACACGGCATGCAGGCCGGGATAGCACAACAAGACCTCAAGGCGCCCATGCGCCGCCGGATCCCGGAGCATGATGGTGTCCACATCTTCCTTCAATCGCTTGAAAAGCATCGGCCATCCCGTGATAGTAACGCCCGCCCATGCCCCCCAGGGCGCCGCGCCCGGGGAGACGAGTCCATGGGACAAGGAGCGGCAGCGGGAAACGACTATAGTGTGCCCGAGAAAATCAGTCAAGAATAGCCAGATGTCCTGTCGGGCTATCCCCGGCCAAGTCCGACTTCGCCGCTCTGACGTCGGCCCCGGCAAACCAAGGGGCAAGAATGGCCCCCTCTTCCGGGCCGCCCGCTCCTAGCCGGCCCGCCCCACGAATGGAATCGGAAAAAGCGCCACGATGCCGGAAATCATCTTCAATGGTCCCGAAGGCCGCCTGGAAGGGCGCTACAGCCACGCCCGCCAGCCCAACGCGCCCATCGCCTTGATCTTGCACCCCCACCCCAAGCAGGGCGGCACGATGAATAACAAGGTCGTGTACACCTTGTACCATACCTTCGCCCGGCGCGGCTTTTCGGTGATGCGGTTCAACTTTCGCGGCGTTGGCCGCTCGCAAGGGGTGTTCGACAACGGTCAGGGCGAACTCTCCGACGCGGCCAGCGCCCTGGACTGGATGCAGGCCCTCAACACCAATTCCCAGGAATGCTGGGTGGCCGGCTTTTCCTTTGGCGCGTGGATCGCGATGCAGCTGCTGATGCGCCGACCCGAGATTTCGGGCTTCGTGTCGGTCGCGCCGCCGGCGGGCAGCCACGACTTCACCTTCCTCGCGCCCTGCCCGTCGTCGGGGATCATCGTCCACGGCGAAAAGGACACGGTGGTGCCCGAGCCGGCGGTGGCCAAGCTCGCCCACAAACTTTCGCAGCAAAAGAACATCACCGTCGATTACAGCGTGATCCCGGGAGCCAACCACTTCTTCGCCGACCACCTGCCGCTGCTGGCCGGCGAGGTGGACCGCTACCTGGGCCGGGTGGTGGTGCCGGGCCCGGACAGCGGACCGTCGGCCGGCCAGTAACGCCCGCCGCTCAGGGGCGCGGGCACCCCGGTGGTCGAGGGCCACGACAGGGGAAGCCCGCGCAAGGCCCGCACCGCCAGGAAGGCAAACGCCTGCGCCTCCAGGGCGTCGCCCTGCCAGCCCACGGTTTCAACCGGTTCGACCGGCACCGCCAGGTCCTGCCCCAGCCGGGCCATGAGGCTGGCGTTGTGGCGCCCGCCCCCGCACACCAGCCAACGCGCCGGGGGAGCGGGCATCCAGCGCCGGGCCGCGGCCACGGCGGCACTGGTGAAGGCCACCAGGGTCGCCGCCCCGTCGGCGTCGGTCAGGGAGGCCACCGGATCAAGGGAAAACGCGTCGCGATCGAGTGACTTGGGCGGCCGCCGGTCAAAATACGGGTGATCCATCAGCGCGGCCAGGGCCACGCCGTCCACCCGTCCCGCCGCCCCCAGACGCCCGCCCGCGTCGTGGGGCAGCCCCAGGCGCCCGCGCACCCAGTCATCGATCAGCGCGTTGCCGGGCCCGGTATCAAAGGCCAGGGGCGGCGTGCCGGGAGCCGAGGCGCCGGCGATCCAGGTCACGTTGGCGACGCCCCCGATATTCAGCACCGCCACCGGTCCCGGCAGGGAAGCCGCCAGGGCCTGGTGCCACGCGGGCGCGAGCGGCGCGCCCTGGCCGCCGGCGGCGACATCGGCCGAGCGGAAATCGTTGACCACGGCCACGCCCGTCAGCGCGGCCAGCAAGGCCCCGTCGCCGATTTGCACCGTGATCCCTTCGTCGGGGGCGTGGAACAGGGTCTGGCCATGGAAGCCGATCACCCCGGGATGAAACGGCGAAGCGGCCAGAAGCCGGCGCGCCGCCTGGGCGTGACGCTCCGTCAGATCACGGACCAGGGCGGGCAAGCCGGCCTCCTGGTCGGCGGGAGAACGCCCCAGGGCGGCGCGCAGGCGCGCGCGCAGGTCGCCGTCGTAGGGAACCGTCAACGCCGGCCCCAGGTCGAGAACCCGTTCGCCATCGGTGCGCACAAGGGCGGCATCGATGCCGTCCAGGCTGGTTCCGCTCATCAGGCCCAGGGCCCACAGCGGGGCATCAAGACCGGGATGGGAAAAGGCTTGCCGGGAAGAAAGGGCCATCGTCGTCTCGTTGTCGCCCGCCGGGCTCCCCGCGCGGGTGGGAAGGCGGGAGGGGCCTCAGGGCCATCGGGTGAAGCCCTGGACGCCCTTGGAAGAGGGTTCCCCAA
>NZ_BJZO01000027.1 GCF_007992075.1 Pararhodospirillum oryzae | reverse complement strand
TGCCGCGTGAGCCAAGCGCACGGAGTGCGCGCCAGGCGCTTGAGGGCCTCGAAAAAGGGCAGGCCCGAGGCCCGCCCCTTTGTCTACAAATAAGGCGCTATAATGGCATGGAGATCAACCCGGGCCTTCAGGCGGGTGGCCAGCATGTAGAAGCCCCCGAATTTGCGCTGCATGAACAGCGTATCCATGGGCGGAATGTGCCAGAAGTCGCGATCGGCCCCCAGCGCCATGCCCGCCTCGCGCATGCGCATGGCGAGGTCGTTGTGGGCGAAGTCGAACAGGCCGGGGCGCTTGAGCGGCTCCATCGACATCTCGAACATATCGACCATGAGGCGCTGGTGGCGGGGGGACGTGTCATCAGCGAAAAAGCCGATATCCCGAATGGCCTGGCGCACCGCCTCGCGCCCGCCGTCCAGCCCCGCCCTGATCAGGCGACGGAACTGGTCGGCCATTTCAGGCCCGAACTCGCGCGAGGCCCCGAAATCCAGCAGCACCACCTTGCCCGTTTGCGGCTGGTAGCGGTAATTCGCGAAGTTGGGATCGGTCTGCATGACCTGGAACTCGAACAGCTCGCGGAACACCAGCCCGATGAGCAAGGTCATCACCCGGTCGCGGGTGGCCTGCGGGGCATGGGTCAGGGTTTCGATATCCACGCCGTCCACGAAATCCATGGCCAGGATATTGGAGGTGGTCAGATCGGGGTAGAGGGCCGGCACCACGAAATCGGGGGCATCGGCCAGCAAGGTGGCGAACCGGCTGAGATAGCGGCCCTCGCGCTCGTAATCGGCTTCCTCGTGCAGCTGGCGCTTGGCCTCGTCAAGCATGGGCTTGATGTCCAGCTGACGCGGCAGCGCTCCCGAGTAACGCATCAGGGCGGCCACGTTGTTGACATCGCTGTCGATGCTGCGACGCACCCCCGGGTATTGCACCTTGATCGCCAGTTCGCGCCCGTCCACGGTTCGGGCCCGATGCACCTGCCCGATGGAGGCGGCCGCGATCGGCTGCAACAAGAAGGTTTCAAAATGGTCGCGCCACGCCTCGCCCCAATTGTCGCGCAGCACCCGGCGCAACTGGCCCCGGGGCATGTAATAGGCATCGGCGCGCAGGCGGGCCATGATCTCGGCCAGCTCGGGGGGCAGGATGTCGCCCGCGTCCATCGAAATCAGCTGGCCCACCTTCATCGCCGCGCCGCGCAAGTGGGCCAGCTGGTCGGCGACCTTGCGGGCGTTGGCCGGCGTGAGCAGCAGGTCGCGCGCCTTGGGGCGCTGACCCTGGGCGACCTGGCGGGCGCCTTGCAACGCAATATTGCTCGCGATGTTGACGGCAAGCCCGCCAAACCGGGCCATGCGCGTCAAGGACCCACTGGGCACCGCGAGCGCGCGGGGATCGGATTTGTGTGTCGTCATTGGGCGGCGTCCTTTGGAAGGGGGGCGACGGTCAGGATATCCTACCTGCGCACTCGGATCTGTGACATAGGCACAGAAAGGACGGCACGGGAAAGACCGCGCTCCCCCCCTCGTTCACCGGGCTCATCGTTGGGCGATGTACCGGTCCGAACGGTGGTTGATCGCCACGAAAAGGTTGAGGACCGCCGCGCCGGCCACGGAATACAAAACGATATCGGGCGGCGCGACCAGGAAGGCCAGACCCATGATGGTCAGGTCAAAGGCCAACTGCACCAGCCCCGCCCGCCAGCCAAACCGCTCTTGCAGGAAAACCGCGAGAATGCCGATCCCGCCCAGGCTGGCCCGGTGGCGATACAAGGCCAGAAGCCCGTAGCCCAGCAGCAGGCCGCCCAGCACGGTCGCCCATGCCGGATGAATCCACTCAAGCGTCACAAGTCGGGGCTGAAGGTCGGTCAAAACCGAGGTCAGGGCGATGGCGAAAAAGGTCTTCACGCAAAAAGCAAGGCCCAAACGCCTGTAGGCCAGATAATAAAAGGGGAGATTCAAAAGGAAAAACAGGATCCCGAATTTCCAGTCGGTCACGTAGCGCAGCAAGAAGGCCAGACCGGCGATGCCTCCGGTGAGCAGCCCCACGCTGCCCAACAGGTATAGGCCAAGGGCCGAAATAACGCATCCCGACACCAGGCCCTGCAGGTCTTCCACCGGTGAATGCCGCGCGGGGTCCCGGCTCCACATTTCAAGCAACGGTCTGATGGTATGCGCCATGGGCCGTCCTCCTCGTGCCTGCCTCGTGTCAGGGTGGGGGGGCCTTCACCGCGCCGCAACAAGAAAAAGCACTGGGAACAAAGAGCTATGGCGCCCCCTTCCCCCGAAAGATCCTTGCTTGCGTTCCGTGCGCCGTGAAACAGCGTGTCGCGCGCCAAGCCCCTCCCTTTCTCAAGCTCCCCCGGGCCGGACGACTCACGACCTATGGCGTCGCGGATGGCTCCGCCCCGTTGAAAAGACGACTGGCGCCGAAGTGGGCGTTCATGCTCGCGCGCAGTGTCGTGGGAGCGACGCTTTCCATCCAGGGCAGGCGCCCAAGAACCCTGACGTTGCCCAATTCGGAGATAATCCTGTCGGTCCCGGCTTCCTCGGGGCCGATCAGGGCCACGCCAAGCACGGGGATCGAGCGATGCCGGAGGGCTTCGAGCGACAGCAAGGTGTGGTTGATGGTGCCCAGCCGCGTGGTCGCGCACAGCACCACGGGCAGACGCCAGCGGGCAAAGACATCAAGGAACGTCGCGCGACGGGTCAGCGGCACCATCAGGCCGCCGGCCCCCTCGATCACCAGCGGCCCTTCGATGGAGGGCACGTCAAGGGCTTCGGGAACGATCTCAAGACCGTCGAGTTCCGCCGCCCGATGAGGAGAGGCGGGTGTTTTCAGGCGGTAGGCTTCGGGGATGATCCGATCCGCCGGAATCCCGCCCAGCCGCATGACCGTTTCGCTGTCTGTTTCCTCATCAAGGCCGGCTTGAACCGGCTTCCAGTAACAGGCGTTCAGGGAAGCCGCGAGGCCGGCCGCGAAAACGGTCTTGCCGATTCCGGTATCCGTCCCGGTTACAACGAATGCAGGGCTCATGGTGCTGTCCGTGTTGGTACCTTCGAACAAGGGCGCTCCACGATCGGAATCACCCCCGTGGGAAACGGGCCTGAGGCACCGCGCGGTGAAATGGATCGCGCACGGTGCCTCAGGATGTTGCTTTCAGGCCCGAGGGACCCGAAACGAGGGGTCCGCTGTCCGGTCTGGAATCAGCCCGCTCTCCGTTCGCTCATTGCGGCGTGATTTTCCGGCGAAGGCGCGAGGGAAGCAGCGCGACGCCAACCGTCACCATGGCGATGTTGATCAGATCCCCCAGGATGAACGGCGTGAAGCCCAGCGGAATGATCTTGTCCACCGGGACGTAGAACCCGAGCCAGGGCAGGCCGATCGCATAGGTCACGCCAAGGCCGGCCAGCATGGCCAGGGTCATGCCCACCAGGCCACGGTTGCGCGCCAGCACGCCCGTCAGCCAGCTGGCCGCCCAATAGCCCAGAAGATAGCCGCCCGTGGGGCCGACCATGTAGGCCAGCCCGATGCCGCGCTCGGGCGTTCCCGAGAACACGGGCAGACCCGCCGCGCCAGCCGCCAGATAGGCGAAGAAGGTTGCCGTGGCCAGGCGCGGCCCCAGCGCGACGGCAAGCCCCATGACCGCGAGCGTGTGCAGCGTCATGGGAACGGGCCAGAAGGGAACGTGCAGTTTGGCGCAAAGGGTGATGAGCGCGACGCCAAGAATGACGATCCCGGTGGTTTTCGCGGCCGAACGGACGTTCGGGGGGGCGAGGGTGAGTGTCTCTGTCATATCGGCTCCTGAATATTGTAGATAATTATGGACCCACACCCGTGGATCTATCGATAGATTCCACAGACAAGCCGATGTCACAAGCCCGATAATAGATAATATTATATATAATAGATAGAAACACCCCTTCTCATCCCTCATGGGACCTCCCCGGCACCGATCGCGCCCACCGGCTCCCTGGGCGCGCACCGACGGCAGCGACGATTTTTCGCCTCCGTCCCCAGGGTTGCTGTACTCTTGCGCGATCATCAGGCCCAAGATCCCTCCCCGCCTGGCCGGACGGGCAGCCTCCCCACCACCGAAAGACATGTGCCTTGACCATCAAGAATAACCGCCTGTGCGTCGCCCCCATGCTCGACTGGACGGACCGGCACGACCGTTGGTTCTTGCGTCGCCTGACCCGTCATGCCCTGCTGTATACCGAGATGGTGACCACGGCGGCCCTGCTCCATGCCGACCCGGCCCGGTTCCTGGATCACCACCCCGAGGAACAGCCCCTGGCCTTGCAACTGGGGGGCAGCACTCCCGAGGATCTGGCGCGCTCGGTGCGGCTGGCCCAGCCCTGGGGGTTCGCCGAAATCAACCTCAACGTGGGCTGCCCCTCGGACCGGGTGAGCAAGGGGCGGTTCGGAGCTTGCCTGATGGCCGAGCCCACCTTGGTCGCCGAGTGCCTGGCGGCAATGATCGAGGCCCAGCCCGGCACGCCGATGACGGTCAAGCACCGCATCGGCATTGATGATCTGGATTCCTACGAGGCCTTGCGCGGATTTGTCGAAACCGTGGCCCGGGCGGGCGTGGGCACGTTCATCGTCCATGCGCGCAAGGCCTGGCTCAACGGCCTGAGCCCGCGCGAAAACCGCACCGTCCCCCCGCTGCGTCACGACGTGGTTCATCGTCTGAAAGCTGATTTTCCAAATCTGGACATTGTGTTGAACGGCGGCATTACCTCGGTGGATGAAGCGCTCGCCCACATGTCCCCGGCGTTCGAGCCGCCCGAGGGTCAATCTCCGGTTGATGGGGTGATGATCGGACGGGCGGCCTACGAAACCCCGTTCATCCTGGCGCTGGCCGACCGGCGCGTGTTTGGAACCGATACCCCCCTGCCCGATCGCCACGCCGTGGTGCGGGCCCTGGTACCCTATGCCGAACGGATGGTGGCCCGGGGCGAGCCCGTGCACCGGCTGACGCGCCATGTGCTGGGCCTGTTCCACGGCTGTCCGGGCGCGCGCGCCTTCCGGCGCACGCTGGGCGAGGCCGCCGCCCGTCCCGGCGCCCCGGCCCGCGTCCTGCTCGATGCCCTGGCCCTGGTGCCCGAGCCCGTGCCCGAGGCCAGCACCGCACCCTTTTTTGTTTCCCCGCCGGTCGAGGAGATCCTGGCATGACCCGCCCGCCGCGTTCGCGGTCTTCCGCCGGCCGCCCTCCGGCCCCGTTCGAGGGCACCGTTGAGTCCCTGGGCGATCGCGGCGACGGCCTGATCCGGGTGCCCGACAGTGGCGCCCTGTTCTATGTCCCCGACGCCCTGCCCGGAGAGCGGGTGCGCGTGCGCCCCCTCGCCCGCAAGGCCGATGGCTGGACCACGGCCCTGGACGCGGTGCTGGAGCCCAGCCCGGAGCGGATCACGCCCCCTTGCCCCCATGCGGACGTGTGCGGCGGCTGCGCCATCTTGCACTGGGCGCCGGACGCCGTTGCCGCCTGGAAGCGCGACCTGGTGGTGCGCGCCCTCGCCCGGCGCGGGCTGGCCGACGCATGCGTGCGCGCGACCGTGTCCCTGCCGCCGGGCACCCGCCGGCGCCTGAACGTCGGCCTGCGCGGCCGGCAAAAAGCCGCCGTGGTCGGATTTTGCCGCCGGGCCAGTCACGAGTTGGTCGATACCCCGCACTGCCTGCTGCCCACGCCGGCCCTGGCCAGGGCGATGGCCGACCTGCGCCGCCTGGGGCCTTCGTTCCTGGCGCCCGGGGAAACCGCCGATGCCCTGCTCACCGACACCGACGCCGGGCTTGACCTGGTTCTGACCCCGCCGAAGGGCCCTGATCTCGCGCTCCGCGAAGCCCTGGCGGCCCTGGCCGAGAACGCCGACCTGGCCCAGCTCAGCATGGGCCCCACCCCGGCCCAGGCGGAACTCCTGGCCGGACGCCGCGCCCTGTCGGTCGATCTGGGCGGCGTCGAGATCCGCCCCCCGGCCGGCCCGTTCCTCCAGCCGAGCCGCGAAGGCGAGCGCGCGTTGCAGGCCCTGGTCCTGGAAGCCCTGGCCGACCTGCCCGCCCGGGCTGGCGTCGCCGATCTGTTTTGCGGCGTGGGCACCTTCTCCCTGCCCCTGGCCCGCGCCGGGTATCGCGTGCGGGCCCATGACAACGCCCCGGCCAGCCTGCGCGCCCTGGCCCGCACCGGGCGGGTGGAAGCCAGCGAACGCGATCTGTTCCGCGCGCCCCTCACCGGCTCCGACCTGGCCGAACTCGGGGCGGTCGTTCTCGATCCGCCCCGCGCCGGGGCCCAGGCGCAAGTCCAGGTTCTGGCCGAGGCGGGGCCGCCCCGGCTGGCGCTGGTCTCGTGCGCGCCCGGCACCTTCGCCCGCGATGCCCGCATCCTGGTTGACGGGGGCTACCGGCTGGAGTGGGTCGCCCCGGTCGATCAGTTCACCGGATCGGCTCATGTCGAAGTGGTGGCCCGCTTCGTGCGGGACGCCCCGGCCGGCTCCCCCCGTCGCGCCTTCCTTCTTCCCTGAGGCCTTCTTTCCCCGGGCGGCGCCTCTCCGGGTCGGGAGAGGCTTGACCGCCCGGCTTCCGGATGGTTCCTCCCCCTTTGTCCACGTCCCAAGCCTTGCGCGTCCACGACCGTCGGAGAGACTTCCCATGGCCACCTTGTCCTTGCAGGAAGCCTTTGCCCAGGCCCTGACTCACCAGGCGGAAAACCGCCCCAGCGACGCCATCGCCCTCTACCGCGACATCACCGGGTGCGTTCCCACCGAATGGGCGCCCTGGAACAACATGTTCTACCTGTTGGCGATCGAAGGCAAAAAAGAGGATGCCCTGTCGGTGCTGGCCGAAGCCGCCCGCTGGCATCCCGAGGCCGTCCGCGACTGGGAGGATATCCTGGAAGACCTGTGGCCTTCACGCGAGCCCCTGCCCGTGGCCGGATCGGTGGTCGTGCCCGCCTACAAGGCGGCCTCCTTCCTGCCGGCAACGCTGGACAGCATCCTCGCGGCCATCCGGGCCCTGGAAGCCAGCCTGGCCCGCACCGCCTGGATCGTCGTGGTCGATGACGCCTCGACGGACCAGACGGCGGCCGTGGTCCATGCCTGGGCCCGCGAGCGCGGCTTCCAGAATTTCCGGCTGCTGGTTCACACCGGCAACCGGGGCCCGGGGGCGGCGCGCAACGCCGGTGTGCGGGCGGCCGAGGGCGCCCTGATCTGGTTCCTGGATGCCGACGACGCCTATGCCCCTTCCCACTTGGTGAACACCGCAACCGCCCTGGACCGTCGCCCCGATGCCGGATTTGCCCGGTCGGGCGTGATCTTCGACGGAATCGACGATCGCATTCTTCCGCACTGGCGCACCCAGTGCGAGACCTCGATCCCCATCAATCTGTGTGTCCGTCGCGTGTGCCAGGACTACATCGGCGGATTTCCGGAAGAAACGGCCTTCCGGACCGGCGGCGGCGAAGACTGCGCCCAGGCCAGACTGCTGCAACGGTTTTTTCGTGGTGTCCAACTGGACGCGCGCACGGTTTTGTATCGGCGGCGCCCCGGCAACGCCTTCGACCAGCAGGTGCGGAAATTCACCGGAGAAGAGGTCGAAACCCTGGAAACCCTGCCGCGTGGGCTGGTCATCGCCCAGCGGGCCGGCCTGGTTCTGGCCGAGCGGCGCTTCAAGGAAATCGCGCGACGCGCCCCGGATGCCTCGGTGCGGCCCTTCATGGGATCCCCCCCGGCCTCTCTCTCGACCTGACCCGGGTTCCGGGATAAGGTGGGCCCTTGCCTTATTACGGCCCCCTGGCCCCGCCTTGCGCTGGAGAGAAGGACGTCATGCGCCTGTCCCGTTATTTTTTGCCGACCCTCAAGGAAACGCCGTCGGAAGCCGAAATCGTTTCCCACCGTCTGATGCTGCGCGCCGGCATGATTCGGCAACATACCTCGGGCATCTACAGCTGGCTGCCGCTGGGCTTGCGGGTGTTGCGCGCCATTGAACAGATCGTGCGCGAGGAGCAGGACCGGGCCGGCGCCCAGGAAATCCTGATGCCCACCGTCCAGTCGGCCGAGCTGTGGCGCGAAAGCGGCCGCTACGACGACTACGGCAAGGAGATGCTGCGCATCGTCGATCGCCACGAGCGCGACATGCTCTACGGACCCACCCACGAAGAGGTCGTCACCGACATCTTCCGCAAGAACATCCAAAGCTACCGCGATCTGCCCAAGAACCTTTATCAGATCCATTGGAAGTTCCGCGACGAGGTGCGCCCGCGCTTTGGCGTGATGCGCGGACGCGAGTTCCTGATGAAGGATGGCTATTCCTTCGACCTGGATCCCCTGGCGGCCCGGCGCGCCTACTACCGCATGTTCGTGGCTTACTTGCGCACCTTCCACCGCCTGGGCCTGAAGGCCATTCCCATGGCCGCCGACACCGGCCCGATTGGCGGTTCGCTCAGCCACGAGTTCATCATCCTGGCCGAAACCGGCGAAAGCGCCGTGTTCTGCCACAAGGACCTGCTCGACAAGACGCCGCCCCAGAACGTGGACTACGACGGCGACCTGGAGCCGATCTTCAAGGAATGGACCAGCCTGTACGCGGCCACCGATGAAAAGCACGGCCCCGACCATGGCGTGCCCGAAGGCGATCTGGTCAGCGCGCGCGGCATCGAGGTGGGCCACATCTTCAACTTCGGCACCAAGTACTCGGTGCCGATGGGCGCCACCGTCACCACCCAGGACGGATCCAGCGTGCCGGTGCACATGGGGTCCTACGGCATTGGCGTCTCGCGCCTGGTGGGCGGCATCATCGAGGCCAGCCACGACGACGCGGGCATCATCTGGCCCGACAGCGTGGCCCCGTTCCAGGTGGCCCTGGTCAACCTCAAGGCCGGCGATGCCCAGACCGACGCTGCTTGCGCCGACCTGGAAACGCGCCTGGCCGCCGCCGGGCTTTCGGTGCTGATCGACGACACCGACGAACGCCCGGGCGCCAAGTTCGCGACCCAGGACCTGATCGGCCTGCCCTGGCAGCTGATCGTGGGCCCCAAGGGCCTGGCCCGGGGCGTGGTGGAACTGAAGCGCCGCGCCACCGGCGAGCGCCACGAGGTCACGGTGGAAAGCGCGCTCGCCCACCTGACCGGCACCGGCGCTTAAACGCAAGCACCGGGTTCATTCCCGCCGCCCGCCATGCTGGCCGCGCCAGCACCCGGGCGGCGGAACGGTTTGCCTTGCCGGGGCGGGTCATGAGGCCCGCTCCTTTGAAGAAGGCCCGTGGCCGCACAGCCTGCCCCAGCCAGCCCGGGGCCGTGCCCGCGCGGGCCGTCCCCCTGCCCCGGGGCTCGCCCCGGGACCGATCAAATGGAATCCTCCTCATGGAAGTGGTCATTCTGGTTTACGATGGCCTGACGCCGCTAGACGCCATTGGCCCGTTCGACATCCTGGGCAAGCTCCCCAAGGCCCGCGTGCGCGTGGTTGGCCTGGATTCGGGGCTGGTTCATTCGCGGGGCGGCGCCTTGGGCCTGCGCGCGTCGGCCAGCCTGGAGGAAATCGCGAGCGCCGACGTTCTGGTGGTTCCGGGCGGCGCCGGGGCCGACAACCTGGCCCACGACCCCGCCCTGGCCCGGGGCCTGCGCCGTCTTTCCGCCTCGGCGCGCGCGGTGCTGGGGGTTTCCACCGGCGCCTTGCTGCTGGGAGGCGCCGGGCTTCTCAAGGGACGCGAGGCCACCACCCACTGGCGGGCCCTCGATCTGCTGGCCGGCTTTGGCGCCACCGTGGTGCCCCGGCGCATCGTGACCAGCGGCCCCTTCATCACGACGAACGGCGCCGCCGCCGGCATGGACGCGGCGCTGGCCCTGGCCCAGACCCTGGCCGGCCCCGAGGTGGCCGAGGCGATTCAATTGCTGGTGGGCTACGACCCCGAGCCGCCGCTGGAAGCCGGGGATCTGTTCAAGGCCCCCGAGGCCCGCGCCCACCTAGCCCGCACCGGATTGGAGCGTCCATGATCTTTAACTCCTTCGAGCGGATGATGGCCGGGCGCTACCTGCGCGCCCGGCGCAAGGAAGGGTTTGTCTCGGTCATCGCCGGCTTTTCCCTGGCCGGCATTGCCCTGGGCGTGGCCACCTTGATCATCGTCATGGCGGTGATGAACGGGTTTCGCGAAGACCTGATGTCGCGCATCTTCGGGCTTAACGGGCACCTCAGCGTGTTCGGAGCCGGCGAGATGCTGGGCAACTACGACACCCTGGCCGACCAGATCCGCGCCCTGCCCGAGGTCAGGACCGTGACCCCGACCATCGAGGGCCAGGTGATGCTCTCGGCCAACGGGGCCTCGCTGGGGGGGCTGGTGCGCGGCGCCACCGCCCTCGACCTCAAGGCCCGGCCCATGCTGGCCAAGGCCATCGTGGCCGGGTCGCTCGACGACCTGACCGGCCAGGACGCGATCATGATCGGCAGCCGGCTGGCCGGGCGCCTGGGCCTGGGCTTGGGCGACAAGCTCACCTTGATCTCGCCCAAGGGCAAGGTCACCGGATTTGGCACCGTGCCCGCGATCCGCGCCTACACGGTGCGGGCCATCTTCTCGGTGGGCATGAGTGAATACGATTCCAGCTTCGTCTTCCTGCCCCTGGAGGCGGCCCGGGTTTATTTCCAGGTCCCCGACGGCGCCGTGCATCACCTGGAAATCGAGGTGGACAACCCCGACCGGGTAGGCGACGTGAGCCTGGCCATCGGGCGCCTCGACCACGGCCAGGGCCTGCGCCTGCGCGACTGGCGCCAAAGCAACGCGACGTTCTTCAACGCCCTTCAGGTTGAACGCAACGTCATGTTCCTGATCTTGACCCTGATCATCCTGGTGGCCGCCTTCAACATCATCAGCGGCCTGATCATGCTGGTGAAGGACAAGGGCCGCGACATCGCCATCTTGCGCACCATGGGGGCCAGCCGGGGCTCGATCATGCGCATTTTCTTCCTGGCCGGGGCCAGCGTGGGCACCTTGGGCACGCTGATCGGGCTTTTGATCGGGGTGTTGTTCTGCGACAACATCGAGGCCATTCGTCAGGGGCTGCAAAGCCTGCTCGGGGTCGAGCTGTTCAATGCCGAGATTTATTTCCTGGCCACCATGCCCGCGCGCATGGATCCGCACGAGGTGATGAACGTGGTGGGGATGGCGCTGGGCCTGTCGTTCGCCGCGACGCTGTATCCGGCCTGGCGGGCGGCCCGGACCGATCCCGTGGAGGCGCTGCGCCATGAATAACCCCGTCGTTCTGGGCCTGGAAGGGGTCCGGCGGGCCTTCCGCCAGGGACGCGAAACCCTGAGCGTGCTCGATGGCGCCGATCTCCATGTGAAGGCCGGCGAGATCGTGGCCCTGGTCGGCCCCTCGGGCGCGGGCAAATCCACCTTGCTGCAAATCTGCGGCCTGCTGGAACGCCCCGACGGCGGGCGGGTTCTTCTGGAGGGGACCGATTGCTCGGCCCTGTCCGACCCCCAGCGCACCCGCCTGCGCCGGGACGCGCTGGGCTTTGTCTACCAGTACCACCATCTGCTGCCCGAGTTCTCGGCGCTGGAAAACATCACGATTCCGCAGCGGATCGCGGGCGTTCCCGTCAAGGCGGCCCAGGAAAGGGCGCGAACCCTGCTCGCGGGCATGGGGCTGGCCGAACGGGCCGGCCACCGCCCCGGCCAGCTGTCGGGAGGCGAACAGCAAAGGGTGGCGATTGCCCGCGCCCTGGCCAACCGGCCGCGCTTGCTGCTGGCCGACGAGCCGACCGGCAACCTCGACCCGGCCACGGCCGAACGGGTGTTCGCCGTGCTGCTGGAGCGGGTGCGCGAGGAAGGCCTGGCGGCCCTGATCGCCACCCACAACCCGGATCTGGCGGCGCGCATGGATCGCCGCCTGACCCTGGAAGGCGGCCGGGTGGTCGCGCTTTCCTGAGACTTTCCCCCGAAAGGCAGCCCGTTGCGCCTTTCGGGGGCGTCCGCCGTGAAAACGCTACCCGGTGGCGCCCAGGCCGCCGGCGATGGCGTTGACGGTGAGCAGCAACCGGGCTTCCAGGGCGCCGGCCCTGGCTTCCTCGCCCGCCCCCCGGGCCTCGCGCCAGCGCCCCAGAAGATCGACCTGACGATGATGCAGCGCCTCCAGGGCGGGCTGGCGCAAGGCCAGGGCGCGCTGCACACGCGGCCGGGTGCGCGCCAGCGGCCCGCCGTAGATCGCCTCCAGCGCCTCCCGGGTGCGGTGGTGTTCTTCCTCGATCCGCCGCAAGAACGGCTCGCGCACGGAAGCGTCGGCGACCAGCCCGGCGTAGGCGCGCATCAAGGGCGGGTCGGCCATGGCCACGCTGGTGGCCACCGAACTGATGACGTGGTGCAGCGGGGCCCAGTCGAACACCGCCGCCACCAGGCGGGCGTGATCGCCGGGGGCCTCGCGTTCAAGCTCGGCCAGGGCGGAGCCCACCCCATGCCAGCCCGACAGGAAGAAGCGCGCCTGACTCCAGGCGAAAACCCAGGGAATGGCGCGCAGGTCGGCCAGGGTACGCGCCCCCGAGCGCCGCACCGGACGCGAGCCGATCCGCGCCATCTCGATGGCGTCAAGGGGGGTGGCGCCCTCGAAAAAGGCCACGAACCCGGGGGCGTGCACCAGGGCCTCGTAGGCCGCGCGGCTGAGGGTGGCGACCCGGTCCATCACCGGCGCCAGGACGTGGAGCGGCGCCCCCTCGGCCAGGGCGGGCGCGGCGCTGGCGGCGGCGGTGCCGGCCATCAGGAGTTCCAGGTTGTGCACGGCGGTAATGCGGTTGGCGTACTTCTGCGCCACCACCTCGCCCTGCTCGGTCAAGCGCAGATCCCCGCCCACGGCCGATGCGGGCAAGGCGCGCAGGAAGCGGTGGGTGGGGCCCGCCCCCCGGCTGATCGATCCGCCCCGCCCATGGAAAAAGCGCACCCGCACGCCATGGGTTTCGCCCACCCGGGCCAGGGCTTCCTGGGCCCGGTGCAAGCCCCAGCGGCTGGCCCACAGGCCCCCATCCTTGTTGGAATCGCTGTAGCCGATCATCACCTGTTGCACCGGCTGGGCCAGCCCGGCCCTTTGCGCCTGGAAGCGCAGCGAACGCCGCACCAGGGGATGGCGCAGCACGGCATCAAGGATCGCCGGCCCGTTCTCCAGATCGTCGATGGTTTCCAGCAAGGGGACCACCGGCAGCGGGCACACCCCCTCCCCGTCTTCCTCGTGCAACAGGCCCGCCTCGCGCGCGAGCAGGTAAACCCCCAGCACGTCGCCGGCCGAACGGGTCATGCTGACGATCAGGGCCCCCAGGGCGCCGGGGCCATGGGCGCGGATCTCGCGGGCCACGACCTGCAGACACGACACCACGCCCTGGGCCGCCGGCCCCAGGCTCTCGCGCGCCGCTTCGTGCAGGAAGGGACGCGAGGAGGCCAGTTCCGCTTCAAGAAGCGCGAGGCGCCCCGAGGCATCGGCGGCCAGGAAGCCGGCCCCATCCAGATGCGCCCGGGTCATCAGGTCGGCCAGGGCTTCCTCGTGGACCCGGCTGTTTTGCCGGATGTCAAGGCAGGCCAGATGGAACCCGAAGACACGCACGCCGTCGCGCACCGGGCCGATCACCTCGTGGGCCAGCCGCCCCGCCCCCAGCAGGTGCAAGGCCTCCTCCAGCACCGCGAGATCGGCGTCCAGATCGGCGGGGCCGGCATAGGGGGCCGGCGACGGCGTATCGGGCAGGCGGGCCAGCATCAACGACAGGGCCTGACGCACCGTTTCCCCCGGATTGCGCGCCAGGGCCGCCTGTCCCGCCGCGCCCAGCAAGGCCGCGCCCCGGGCGACGTGCCCGGCCAGGGCGGGCGGCGGCGGGTAGAAGCGATCAGACAGGCTAAGGCGCACGGCCGCCGCCTTCAGGCGCTCGCGGTGCAGGTCCAAGGCGGCGGCGCGCAGCTCGGCCAGGGTTTCGGCGGTGACCTGCGCCGTGACCAGCGGGTGGCCGTCGCGATCGCCCCCGACCCACGACCCGAAGGACAGGCGTGGCCCGCCCCCGGCCTCGGCAAGCACCAGGGGATCAAGCCCCTCGACCCGCCACGCCTGGGCCAGCCGGGCGCGCACCGCCGGCAGGGCATCGGGAAAAACGTGGCGCAGAAAGTGAAGAACATGGCGGCGCTCGGAGGCGAGATCGGGCTTTTCCAGGAAAATCTCGCCGGTCCGCCACAGGCATTCCAGAACGGTCTTGATCCGGGCGCGGATATCCGCCTGTTCGTCCGGGGTGAACATCGAGTTCTCCCGCTCGACAAGCAGCAGGTACAAGGCCCGGTGATGTTCCAGCACCGTCTGGCGCTTGGCTTCCGTCGGGTGGGCGGTGAGCACCGGTTCAACCCGGACCGAGCCCAACAGATGCGCCAGCGCATCGGGGGAAAGGCCGCCGTCGCGCAGGCGGCGCAACTGCTGCTCCCAGGCCCCGGATTCCCCGGCGCCCCGCCCTTCGCGGCGGGCGTGGCGCCGCGCCTGGGCCATGGCGTTTTCCTCGGCCAGCCGCAGCAGCTGGAAGGCGATGCCCTGGGCCTGGATCAGGCGTTCGGGGTCCACCTCCGGGCCGACCAGCCCCGGAGCATGCAGGGCCCGGGCCACCGCCCCATCCCCGCTTTCGTCCAGCACCTCGGCCAGACAGGCCAGCAGGAACCGGAAATCCTGCTCGGTCTTGTCCAGGGCTTCGCCCCCCACTCTCCCGGGTTCCATGATCGCCTCCTGTTTTTCCGTCCGCCCCGGGGGCCCTTGCGAAGCCCCCGGCCCGTACATGGGGGCCAAAAACCGCCTGGGGCACCCCCTCGACGCGAAAACAAGCCCGCCCCGAGGGGTTGGACGAAAAAAAAGATCAGAAACAAAGAGGTGGGTAGCGTTTCCTCATCAAGACCGAGCACGTGTTCCTGGAAGGCATTCCGATCAAAAGGGATCGGTGAATGCGCTCTATCTTACTGAACTATCGCACTTTCAAACCGAAACGGCCCCCATTTTGGCCAAAAAGGTTTTAGTAGCGATCGGCGCGCAGGACCTCGACGTCCGACACATAAATGACCATCCCGTAGTTCGAGGCGTATTTTTGGTGAACCGTTGCCGCGATCTTGGGGGCAAGGGTTTCATCGCACACGATTTCGATGCGAAGATTCGACGCCAGCCCCCACGATCCCGACTGAATCCCCCGGCTGCCCTTGCCCCGCGCCTCGGTCACCGTGTAGCCGCTGGGGCCCAGGGCATCGATATCCGCCAGGATGGCGCCTTCCAAGGTCGCCTCGGTGATGATGGTGACAAGGCGGCGGCGATGAAAGGAATGGGTGGTCATCACAAGGCCTCCATGAAGGCGTGAACCTGAAGGGCGAGCTGATAGTACAAGGGCACCCCCAGCAGAATGTTAAAGGGGAATGTGACCCCCAGCGAGGCGCCCAGCGACAAGGCCGGATTGGCCTCGGGCACGATCATGCGAAACGCCGCCGGCACGGCAATGTACGAGGCGCTGGCGGCCATGGTGGAAAGCAAGGCCACGCCGCCCACCGACAGCCCCAGGGCACTGCCCAAGGTGGCGCCGATGGTCGCGCCGACCAGGGGCATGACCAGACCGAAACCCAGCAAGAACACGCCATGGCGGCGCAGGTCTCCCAGATGGCCGGCGGCAATCAGCCCCATATCAAGCAAGAACAGCGCCAGAACCCCCTTGAAGAGGTCGAAGAACAGGGGCTTGATCGGCGCCACCCCTTCCGGTCCCGCCCCCAGGCCGATCAGCAGGCCGCCGATCAGCAGCACCAGGCCCCGGCCCAGAAAAACTTCCTGGGCCATGCGCCCCCACCGCGTTCCTTTTTCCAGGCCGCGCGCCAGCAAGATGCCCACGACGATGGCCGGGATTTCCAAAACGGCCACGAAGACCGGCATGTGGTCCTCGAACGTCACGTCATGGTGGGCCAGGAAGGCGGCCGCCACCGCGTAGGTGCCGACACTGACCGAGCCATAGTGCGCCGCCACCGACGCGGCATCGGCCCGGGGCAGATGGCCCAGCCTGTAGAGCACGGGAAAGGCCAGCAAAGGCATCAAGCCCCCCATCAGGCCCACCGCGATCACCTGGGGCACCACCTCCCCCAGGGGCTGTTGCGAGAGCGCCACGCCCCCCTTCAGGCCAATGGCGAGGAGCAGCACCATGCTGAGGAAATCGTGAATCGGGGCCGGCAAACGCAGGTCCGACCGGGACAGGCCGGCAACAACCCCCAGGATGAAAAACAAGATCACAGGATCAAGGCTTGGCATGACAAAAAGGCCCCAAGGTGAAAGACACAAGGGGGAGATCCTGCCCCCGGGGCCCTGTTTCGTAAAACTCCAATCGGCCATGGCCCACATGCCAAAACGACGGCCGAAGCAATCGATGCCCCGGGGAACAGGCCCCGGCCGCTCCCCCCGCGAAGACGGAAAGGCCATCCAGCAAGGCCTCCCTTTCCCCGGCAGGGCCCTTGGACCGATGTCCTTTCCCGGGACGAACCCCTGACGGGAAAAACGCGCCCCCTCGTTCGATCCATGCTTTTTTCGTGCACGTCCTCATGAACACGAGGGGAAATTCAGTCTTATGGGTTGACCTGAAGAGATGAAAACCCAATCTCCCCTTTTGGATGTTTTGGCGCCTTGTCCTCCTGGGACCGGGATCCAGACCACTCTGGTCTTATGGGCAGGTGCCAGGGAGGCACGGCAGGGAAACGCGGTTGGATTCGTCCGCCGGCTCCCTCCGATCTTTCCCGATCTCCCGCTCCAGGACCGTTTCCGCCACGTTCGGGAGACTGAATATTTCATCATATTCTGGTGGAAAATACTCAAAAAGGAGGATGCGCGTCCTTTGCATACAAGGCAACGTAGCTGTCGCCGCCGCCACAGGCAGGCATTCCCTTCATTGATAAGCCAAAATCAGTAAGGATTCGATGGCATGGGCCAGATCGACCAGTTCGAGCATGCGTTCGAGGCACTTGTAGGCGCGTTCGGGGCCGCGTTTTACCTGATCGACCCGCGTCGAACGGTGTTGGTCCGCAACGACGCGGCCCGCGCGTTGGACCAGGCCGGCGGCGCCTTGGCCGTGGATGCGCAAGGCGTGCTGATCGCGCGCACGGCGCGCGGCGATCAACTCCTGGCGGAGTCGGTGGATCGCATCGTCTATCTTGGCGCCGAACACCCCACGCGCAACCACGCCCTTTCGCTGACCATCGGCCGCGACGACGCGGACCGGGGCACGGTGGTGCATATCCTGGGCCTCGCGGGGCTTGCCGAACGCGCCATCATCAAGGTTCCAAGAGTCATGGTCGCGTCCGAGGGAAATTCTCTCCCCGAGGTCCTGCGCCTGATCTATGGCCTGACGCGGGCGGAAAGCCGCCTGGCGGCGGCCATGCTGGGCGGGCAGACCAGCGGGGCCGACCTGGCCGTCGGGCTGGGGCGCAGCGAGTGGACGGTGCGCACCCAGATCCGCTCCTTGCTGGCCAAGCTGGGGGTCGCCACCAAGACCGAGGCCATCGCGCGCATGAGCGCCGAGGTCTTGCCCATGGACCTGGATGCCTTCATCGAGCCCCGCCGATCGGACCGTCAGCGCCAGGGATCTTCCTCGCCGCCGCCCCGGGCCAAGGCATCAAGGGCCCCTTGAAGAATGTAGGCGGCGGCGGCACGGTCGATGACCTTGGCCCGCTTGGCGCGCGAAAGATCGGCTTCCGCCACGAGGAAGCGTTCCACGGCGGCGGTGGATAATCTTTCGTCCCACAGCAGCAAGGGCAGGTCCATGAGCGACAGAAAATTGCGCGCGAATGCCCGCGTGGCCTGACAGCGCGCCCCTTGGGTGCCATCCATCTCGACCGGCAGCCCCAGGACAAGCCCGCCGGCCTCGCGTTCCCTGATCAGGGCCTGCAGGCTTTCGGCATCGGCGGCGAAGCGGCGTCGGGGGATGGTGATCACCGGTGTGGCGATGGAGCGCAGGGAATCGCTGGCGGCCACGCCAATGGTCCGGGTCCCCAGATCAAGCCCCAGGAGGGCCCGGCCCACGGGCAAGGCGTCGCGAAAGGCGTCAAGGGGCAGCACGGGCATGGGGGACTCCGGGAAGAAAGAACGAAAACAGCCCCAAAACCGGCGCCCGGCGCGCGGACAATCCTGCTTGCGGCGATAACCGATTGCGAATGGCCGGGGCCGTCGGCTAAACAAAGGCCCGACCCTCGCCCTCAGACGGAGTTTTTTATCCCATGGCGTTGGACAAAACCACCGTTGCCAACATTGCCTTCCTGGCCCGCCTGGACGTGCCCCAGGATCAGCAAGAGGCCCTGGCCGGAGAGCTGTCCGGCATTCTCACCTGGATCGAGCAGTTGGGCGAAGTGGACACCCAGGACGTGGCTCCCATGACCTGCGTGGCCGATCTGGCCCTCGCGTGGCGCGAGGACGTCATCACCGATGGCGGTTATCCCGCGCGGGTCCTGGCCAACGCACCCGAGCAGCTCGACGGCTGCTACGTGGTGCCCAAGGTGGTGGAGTGAGAGAAGACAGACATGGAATCGACATCCTCCCTGCCCGCCGACCTGACCGACCTGACCCTTGTCCAGGCCCGTTCCGGCCTTGAACAGGGCACGTTCTCGCCCACCGAGCTGGTTCAGGCGCACCTTGACCGCCTGGAGAAGGCCGACGCGCTCAACGCCTTCATCACCAAGACGCCCGATCTGGCCCTCGCCCAGGCCGAGCGCGCCGAAAAGCGCCTGCGCGACCGGACCCATGGCCCGCTCGAAGGCATTCCGCTGGGCATCAAGGACCTGTTTTGCACCGAAGGGGTGGAAACCACCGCCGCCTCGCGCATCCTGAAGGGATTCATTCCCCCCTACGAAAGCACCGTGACCGACAAGCTGTTCCAGGCGGGCGCGGTGATGCTGGGCAAGACCAACCTGGATGAGTTCGCCATGGGCTCGTCCAACAAGACCAGCGCGGCCGGTCCTTGCCTCAACCCGTGGCGGCGCGCCGGCGACGACGAAGCCCTGGTGCCCGGCGGTTCGTCCGGTGGATCGGCGTCGGCGGTGTCCGCGCGTCTGGTCCTGGGCGCCACCGGCACCGACACCGGCGGCTCGATCCGCCAGCCGGCGGCGTTTTGCGGCATTGTCGGCCTGAAGCCCACCTACGGCCGCTGCTCGCGCTGGGGCATCGTCGCGTTCGCGAGCTCGCTCGACCAGGCGGGCCCCATGACCCGCACCGTGCACGACGCGGCGGTGATGCTGCGCGCCATGGCCGGCCACGACCCCCGCGACAGCACCAGCGCCCCCGTCGAGGTTCCCAACTACGAAGCGGCCCTGACCGGCGATATCCGGGGCCTGCGCGTGGGCCTGCCCCGGGAGTACCGCCCCGACGGGCTGGACCCCGAAATGGCGGCCTTGTGGGACAAGGGGGCCCAGATGCTGCGCGACGCCGGCGCCGAGGTGGTTGAAGTCAGCCTGCCGCACACCCGGTATGCCCTGGCCACCTATTACATCGTGGCCCCGGCCGAGGCGTCGTCGAACCTCGCGCGCTATGATGGCGTGCGCTACGGCCTGCGCGTCGAGGGCGCTTCCCTCGACGAGATGTATTGCAAGACCCGGGCCGCCGGGTTCGGCTCCGAGGTGCGCCGGCGCATCCTGATCGGCACCTATGCCCTGTCGGCCGGCTACTACGATGCCTATTACCTGAAGGCACAGCGGGTGCGCGCGCGCATCGCCGACGACTTCCGCCAGGCCTTCCGCGACGTGGACGTGCTGCTCACCCCCACCACCCCCACGGCGGCCTTCGGCCTGAACGAGACCATCGACGATCCCATCACCATGTACCTGAACGACGTGTTCACGGTGCCCACCTCCCTGGCCGGCCTGCCTGGCCTGTCGATCCCCGTTGGTCTGTCGTCCAAGGGCCTGCCCATCGGCCTGCAACTGATCGGGCGGCATTTCGACGAGGAAACGGTGCTCAACGCCGGGCTGGTGCTGGAGCGGGCCGCCGCCTTCACCCATCGCCCGGCCTTCTTGACCGACACGGGGGAGGCCTGAGGCCATGACCTATCGCATTCAGGGGGAAACCGGATCTTGGGAAGTGGTGATCGGCCTGGAGGTCCACGCCCAGGTCATCAGCGCATCCAAGCTGTTCTCCGGTGCCTCGACGACCTTTGGCGCCGAGCCCAACACCCAGGTTTCGCTGGTTGATGCCGCCCTCCCCGGCATGCTGCCGGTGATCAACGGCGTGTGCGTTGAACAGGCGGTGCGCACCGGTCTGGCCTTGCGAGCCAAGATCAATCATCGCTCGATCTTCGCGCGCAAGAACTACTTTTACGCCGACCTGCCCCAGGGCTACCAGATCAGCCAGTACGAACAGCCGATCGTGGGCGAGGGCAAGCTGGTGCTGGACATGCCCGACGGCTCGTCGCGCACCGTGGGCATCGAGCGCTTGCATCTTGAACAAGATGCCGGCAAGTCGATGCACGACCAGCACCCGACCCGCAGCCTGATCGACCTCAACCGGGCCGGCGTCGCGTTGATGGAAATCGTCTCGCGCCCCGACATGCGCGAGCCCGAGGAAGCGGGCGCCTACCTGCGCAAGCTGCGCTCGATCCTGCGCTATATCGGCACGTGCGACGGCAACATGGAGGAAGGCTCCATGCGCTGCGACGTCAACGTGTCGGTGCGCCCCGAGGGCGAAACCGAGCTTCGCACCCGCTGCGAAGTCAAGAACGTGAACTCGGTGCGCTTCGTCATGCAGGCCATCGAGGCGGAAGCCAGCCGCCAGGTGCAGGTGTGGGAAAGCGGCGCCGAGGTCAAGCAGGAGACCCGGCTGTTCGATCCGTCGAAGGGGGAAACCCGGTCGATGCGCTCGAAGGAGCATGCCCACGACTACCGCTACTTCCCCGACCCCGATCTGCTGCCCCTGGAGTTCGACGAGGATTTCGTTGATCGGGTGCGCCAGTCGTTGCCGGAACTGCCCGACGACAAGAAGGAGCGGTTCATCACCGATTATGGCCTCACGCCCTACGACGCCAGCGTGCTGGTGGTCGATCGGGAAAGCGCCGATTATTTCGAAGCGGTGGCCCAGGGCCGCGACGGGAAGACCGCCGCCAACTGGGTGATCAACAACCTGTTCGGCGCGCTGGCCAAGGCCGGCCATTCGGTGGCCGACAGCCCGGTTTCGGCCGCGGCCCTGGGCAAGCTCCTTGACCTGATGGCCTCGGACGTCATCAACGGGCGCATCGCCAAGGATGTGTTCGACGTGATGATCGGCACCGGCGGCGATCCGGAAGCGATTGTCGAGGAACGGGGCCTGCGTCAGGTCACTGACACGGGAGCCATCGAAGCGGCGATCGACGCGGTGATCGCCGCCAACCCGGGCAAGGCGGACGAGGTCCGGGGCGGCAAGGAAAAGCTGCTGGGCTGGTTCGTGGGTCAGGTGATGAAGGCAACCGGCGGCAAGGCCAACCCGGGCCTGGTCAACGACATCCTCAAAAGCCGGCTGCTGGGAGGCTGATCCCCGACCTTGGGAACAAAGGGGAGGCGCGGGGCTTCGCGAAACAGGCCCCCGCTTCCTTCTCCCGGAAAAAGCTCCCGAGCCTTGGGAGCCTCGACAGTCAAACGCCCTTTTTCCGGTTCGTTCCGAAAAAAGGGCGTTTTTTGATGGTCTCTCGGCTGGCGGGAAAACGCCCGGGTCAGGCGTGGGGCACCATGCCGTCGGCGCCCTCGACCAGCAAGGCCTCGACCTGACGCAAGCTCAGATCGGGGCGCAGGGCTCGCAGAACACACAGCACGCGGTGATGCTGGCGAACCGCCGCCGCGTCGCACCCTTGCCCTTGCGGCCTGGTGCGCCCAAGCCGGACAAGCGCCTTGCGGATCACGGCGGCCGAATTGCTTTGATCCAGGGTCATGATGGCGTGCGGCTCCCCTTCCATGAATAAGCACAGCGCGTATTGTGGGGGCCAACTCGTGAACATTTTCTGAAGCGCCGGACCCTTGTTCCGCCGTCCGCCCGACCAGGCGGAGGACCCGGGCCGCGTTTTCCAGGGCACACCCCGAAAAAAGGCCACCTCGCGGATAAGCCGGGCGGGAAAAAAGTCAGAGCGTTCCGGGCCGGAATGGGCCCTGTTTCAGGGGGTCGAAAAGGCGATCAATCAATCAGCTTCAGGTACAATCCGACAAACTCTAAAAATCCGACTCCACGGAGATGGCGCTCAGGGCGTCGACCTGCCCGCCCACGTCACGCCACAAGGCGGCCAGACGGGCATCCCCGGCTTGGGCGCACGAGGCGGCCACCACGATGGCCTGCCCACTGGCGTCCTCCCCATAAAGGTCCACCATCAACCGCGCGAGATGCTGCACACTACCCTGTCCGCCGCCTGACCACATGGGATTGCCCCCGTCCGTCTGGTTCAACGTCTGCTGACCAGTGAAGACTTTAACTCCACTTTAGATCAAGTCTTGTTTTTGAGGGAGCGAGCCCCCAATGCCCGCCCCTGGCAAGAAAGGAATGCAAGAAAACACCCGGCATTCACCGGCCATGCCGCTTCATGCCGCGTCCATGGCCTGAATCAGGGAGGCAACGGCGCCGCGAAACGAGTCCGGCGTCAAACGGCGTGTGTTCTGATTGTAACGCGAGCAGTGATACGAATCGCCCAGCACAATCCCCCCCGGCAGCGCGTGAAGGGCGCCGTGGGCAAAAGGATAAGCCCTCAAGGGCACGTTTCGCGCCCGCAGCACGGCTTCGTGGGCCACCCGGCCCAAGGCGAGAATGCCCCGCAGGCCGGGCATGGCCGCCATTTCGGCCACCAGGAAAGGACGACACGCCGCCTGTTCGGCTGGCGTGGGTTTGTTCTCGGGGGGCACGCAGCGCACGGCATTCGTGATGCGCACGTCCCGGGCCTGCAAGCCGTCGTCCGCCCGCTCCCGGTAGGAGCCGTGCACGCGCCCCATCTCGGCCAGGGTGGCGTAAAGCAGCACCCCGGCGAAATCGCCGGTGAAGGGCCGTCCGGTATGGTTGGCCCCCCGGGCCCCGGGCGCCAGGCCCACCACCAGGAGCGAAGCGGAAAGGGGCCCGAAGGCCGGAACCGGCGCGTTGTGTCCCTCGGGCACGCTGGCCCGCAAGGTCTGGCGCAAGGTCACCAGCCGGGGACACAAGGCGCACTCCCGCCCCGGAACCGGGGGGCGGGCAGCCTCAGGGCACATCGTCGATGTCGTCGTCATCGTCCTGAAGCACGGTGGTGGCCCGGGCCTCGGCGCGGGTGTCGTTGCGCGAGTCGTCACGGTGCAGGGGCGCGCGGGCGATGGAAGGCTCCAGGTCCTGCAGTTCGACGAAACTATCGGCCTGACGGCGCAGCTCATCGGCCACCATCGGCGGCTGGGAGCGCACGGTGCTGACCACGGTCACGCGCAGGCCCTTGCGCTGCACCGCCTCGACCAGGCGGCGGAAGTCCCCGTCGCCGGAAAACAAAACGATATGATCCAGGCACGGGGCCATTTCCATGACATCGATGGCCAGTTCGATGTCCATGTTGCCCTTGATCTTGCGCCGCCCGGTGGCGTCGGTGAACTCCTTGGTCGGCTTGGTCACCATGGTATAGCCATTGTAATCCAGCCAATCGACCAGGGGGCGAATCGGGCTGTATTCCTGATCCTCCACCAGCGCGGTATAGTAAAAGGCCCGGATCAGCCGCCCCTTGGCGGCGAACAGCTCAAGCAGCTTTTTGTAATCGATATCAAAGCCCAGGGCACGGGCGGCGGCGTAAAGGTTGGAACCATCGATGAAGAGCCCGATACGCTCTTGCGGATAAAAGATCATGGAACCCTCGCTAAAACGATTTTGCATTATCGGGTTTGGGGATAGCAAAAAGGAAACCGGAGTTGGCAAAAAGGAGCAATCGACAATGCGAACACCGAATCCCTTGTCATTCGTAAGCGTTACCGACGAGAGGCGCAAGCATCCGATGGGAGGAACTCCATGATTTTCATCGCCCTTGGGGCCAACCTTCCCGGCCCGGCGGGCTCCCCGCGCCAGACGCTGGCCGCGTCCCTGACGGCCCTGGAGGAAGCCGGCGCGAAGGTGCGCGCGTGCTCGCCCTGGTATGCCTCGACCCCCGTTCCCGCCTCGGACCAGCCCGATTACCTCAATGGTGTCGCCCGCGTCGAGACCAGCCTGGATCCCGGGGCCCTGCTGGCCCTGCTGCACGCCATCGAGGCCCGCTTCGGACGCGCGCGCACGGTTCCCAACGCCGCGCGGTCGCTGGACCTTGATCTCCTGGATTACAACGGCCTCGTTCTCGATCAGGGGGCCCCGGTGCTGCCCCACCCGCGCCTCCACGAACGGGCGTTTGTACTATATCCCTTGCGCGATATCGCCGTGTCGTGGCGCCACCCCGTCAGCGGTCTTGATCTCGACGCCTTGATGGCCACTCTGGACCCGGCCCAGATCGTGCGACGCCTGCCCGGGGATCCCTGGTCTTCCGAGAGTCGGAAAATCACGGACTAGGCATGGAATTTGTTGCCAACGCCGCGCGATCCCTCTATGAAATGCGGTTTACCGGTGGCCTCGTGGTGACCGGGGGAGGAGGCTGTCTCTCGTTGAAGACCCGCCACCACGCCCCCGTCGTCCCGGGCACCGTCGGCTGCGTCATCAAGCCATCCTTTTGACCGCGACACGGCGGAAGGGTCCTGCCATGGTTGCGGACCGCAAGGGTGTACGGCACGACAATCGGGCCATGACGCGCCCGTTACGTTGGTTCATACTTGAAGTTTGATCGGAGGGGTGAATGGCCCGCGTTACCGTCGAGGATTGCATCCTTAAGATCCCCAACCGCTTCGAGCTGGTTCTCATCGCCGCCCAGCGCGGCCGCCAGATTTCGGCCGGTGCCCCCCTGACCCTTGATCGCGACAACGACAAAAATCCGGTCGTTGCCTTGCGCGAGGTCGCCAGCGAAAACGTCGATCTTTCGCTGCTGAAGGAAAACCTGATCCAGAGCCTGCAAAAGCACGTAGAAATCGACGAGCCCGAGGACGACGAATTCGACGCCCTGAGCATGGAGCGCGAATTCGCCCGCGATAATGGCTCCGCCGATCTCTCCGAGGAACTGCTGGCCGACGGCCTGAGCATTCAGGAAGCCTCCGACGACGATCTGGAGGCCGGTCTTGATGCCCTGGGCCTGGAGGACGGTCCCGAAGGGGACGAGGACTGACGGCCGCACGGAGGAGAAAGGAGGGCCCGACCATGATGCGCCAGTTCGAACTGGTGGAGCGGGTCAAGGCCTACGATCCCAACGCGGACGAGGACGCGCTGAACCGGGCGTATGTGTACGCCATGAAAATGCACGGGTCGCAGATGCGCGCATCGGGCGACCCCTATTTTTCGCACCCGCTCGACGTGGCGGGCATCCTGACCCAGTACAAGCTGGATACCTCCTCGATCATCACCGCCTTGCTCCACGACACGGTCGAGGACACGGCGGCAACCCTTGATGATATCCGGACCTTGTTCGGGCCCGAGGTGGCGCGCCTGGTCGATGGCGTCACCAAGCTGAACCGGCTGCAAATCACCTCGGACCACGCCAAGCAGGCGGAGAATTTCCGCAAGCTCCTCCTGGCCATGAGCCAGGACATCCGCGTCTTGATGGTCAAGCTCGCCGACCGCCTGCACAACATGCGCACGCTGCACTTCATCCGCAACCCGGAGAAGCGTCACCGCATTGCCTCGGAAACCATCGAGATCTACGCGCCCCTGGCCGAGCGCATCGGCATGGCGGCGATCAAGGCCGAGCTGGAGGATCTGGCGTTCCAGGAACTCCATCCCGATGCCAAGGCGGCGATCGAAACCCGCCTGGCCTTCCTGCGCAAGCAAGATGAAACCGTGGTCCCCAAGGTCATCGCGCAGTTGCACGATGTCTTGAAGGAAAACGGGCTTGAGGCGGACGTCACCGGTCGGGAAAAAACGCCCTATTCCATCTGGGTCAAGATGGGGCGCAAGAATATCAGCATGGAGCAGCTGACCGACATCCTTGCGTTTCGCGTCCTCGTGGAAGATCTTGAGGAATGCTATCGGGCGCTTGGCGTCATCCACGCCAGCTACCCCATGATCCCCGACCGCTTCAAGGATTACATCTCCACCCCCAAGCGCAACGGCTACCAGTCGATCCACACGGCGGTGATCGGGCCCGAGCGGCTGCGCATCGAGGTGCAGATCCGCACCCGCGAGATGCACGAGGTGGCCGAACTGGGCGTGGCCGCGCACTGGTCCTACAAGCAGGGCAGCCCGGTCATGGACGGGCGGCAATACCGCTGGATCCGGGAACTGCTGGAAATCCTGGAACACGCCGCCAGCCCCGAGGAGTTCCTGGAACACACCAAGCTGGAGATGTTCTCGGATCAGGTGTTCTGCTTCACCCCCAAGGGGGAATTGATCTCGCTGCCCAGCGGCGCCACGCCGGTGGACTTCGCCTATGCCGTCCACACCGAAATCGGCGACCGCTGCGTGTCGGCCAAGGTCAACGGCCGCCTGGTTCCGCTTCGCCAGGTGCTGCGCAACGGCGATCAGGTGGAAATCGCCACCAGCAAGGCCCAGACCCCCAGCCCGGAGTGGGAACGCTTCGCCGTTACCGGCAAGGCCCGCGCGCGCATCCGCAAGTACGTGCGCTTGCGCCGGCGCGATGAATACCTGGCACTCGGGCGCCAGCTGCTGGAACGCACCTTCCGGACCGAAGGCTACACCTTGTCGGACAAGGCGCTGGAAGGCGTTTTGAAGATCTTGCGCCAGCCGGCGGTCGAGGACCTGATCGCCGCCGTCGGCGAGGGCGTGATCCCGGCCCGCGAGGTGCTGCAGACCGTTTACCCGGGGCTCAAGGTCCTGCCGCGCCTGGCCGGAGTCGTGGCCCCCAACCGGCCGCGCAAGCGCGCCGAGAACGGCGAACGCGTGAGCATCCGGGGCATGATTCCCGGCATGGCCACCCATTTCGCCCGCTGCTGCCACCCCCTGCCCGGCGATCGTATCGTGGGCATCGTGACCACCGGCAAGGGCATCACCATCCACACCATTGACTGCGAGCAGCTGGAACAGTTCAACGACGAGCCCGAGCGCTGGCTGGATCTGGCCTGGGAAAACGAGGACAACGGTCAGCTCCATATCGGGCGCATGACCGTGGTCATGACCAATGAGCCGGGCAGTGTTGCCACGATGACCACGGTCATCGCCAAGAACAAGGGCAACGTCACCAACCTGAAGACCACCAGCCGCCAGCAGGATTTCTGCGACGTGATCGTGGATGTGGAAGTGCAGGACCTGCGCCACCTTACCAACATCATCGCCGCGCTACGCGCGACGCCTTCCATTAACTTCGTTGAACGGGCGAGGCACTAAAGCGATGTTTCAAAGACGAAACAAACTGACCCGGATGCAACGAATCCGCGAAACCTTCCTGCCGAGCATGGGCTGGCGCCGGGCCTCGCGCTATCTGGGGCACCGCATCGCCCGCCTGCCCGGCACGCCGCGCTCCATCGCGGTCGGCTTTGCCTGCGGGGTGGCGGGCGCGTTCTCGCCCCTGCTGGGGCTGCATTTCCTGCTGGCGGCCCTGATGGCCCTGATTTTGCGCGGCAACCTGATCGCCTCGGCACTGGGGACCCTGGTCGGCAATCCGTGGACCTTTCCCTTCTTGTGGCTGGCCTCGTTCGAGGTCGGAACCTGGATCACCGGAAACAGCCTGGGCGCGCCGCCGGCCGATTTCCACCACCTGTTCGCCGATCTGAGCACCGCCGTTTCCACCCTTGACGGTGCCATGCTGGCCAAGGACGTGCTGCCGGTGCTGGTGCCGATGGTGATTGGCTCAGTGCCCCTGGGGCTTGTGGCCGGCCTGATCGCCTATTTCCCCGCCCGGCGCCTGGTGGCGGCGGCGCAGGCTTCCCGGCGCGGCCGCCGGCGCGCCCCCCCCCTGCTGCCCCCTCTGTCGGATCCGATGACGCCCTGAACCGGGCGCCGGCGTCCCTCGATCACGAAGGGCGGATCGGGAAGATCCACGCCCTTTTTCGGCCCTCACTTCCCCTTACGATCAAGGCCCCCGTTCGCTGGAAAAGCGGGCGGGGGCGCCTTGGCGAACCGGCCGTCCACCGAGATGGGGACGGTCGGGCTCCGCCTTTCCGACGCATTCGCTTCTTGCAAGGATTCCCTCCATGACCCGACAGCTTCGGCTTGGCGTCAACATTGATCACGTCGCCACGGTGCGCAACGCCCGCGGAGGCCAGCATCCCGATCCGGTGGCCGCGGCCCTGCTGGCCGCCGAGGCCGGCGCCGACGGCATCACCGCCCACCTGCGCGAAGACCGCCGCCACATCGTGGATCGCGACATCGAGCGCCTGCGCCACGACGTGCCGCTGCCCTTGAACATGGAAATGGCGGCCACCCCCGAAATGGTGGGCATTGCCCTGAAGATCAGACCGCACGCCGTGTGCCTGGTTCCGGAAAAACGCGAGGAGCGCACGACCGAGGGCGGCCTGAACGTTCAAGGCGCCGCCCAGGAGTCCCTGCGTCCGGTGATCCAGGCCCTGGGCGAGGCCGGAATCCGGGTTTCGTTGTTCATCGAACCCGACGTGCGCGCGCTGGACGCGGCCCACGCCCTGGGGGCGCCGGTGGTGGAGCTGCACACGGGGGCCTATTGCGATGCCGTGCCCGGCCCGGCGCGCGAGGCCGAGTTCACCCGCCTGTCCACGGCGGCCTTCCACGCCCAGGCCCTGGGGCTGGAATGCCACGCCGGCCACGGCCTCGCCTACGACACCGTCGCCCCCGTGGCGGCTCTCGCCCCCATCGTGGAACTGAACATCGGGCACTTCCTGATTGGCGAGGCCCTGTTCGGGGGGCTGGCCCAGGCGGTGGGACACATGCGTGCCCTCATGGCGCAGGCCCGCGCCACCGCGCCTTGCTGATTGCCTCGTTCCCGGCCTCTTTCCCGGTCACGCCCCTTCCTTTCCGCGCCTTGCCTTGACAAGGCGCGCGGGGCGGGGCTTGATCGGCGGACTAGCGCGGGTTCTTGAAGCCCGGGCCCCCACGCATCTTCCTTCGTTTCAGCGTTGACGAGAGCCCGTTCATGACCAAAAAAAAAGGGGGCGGCCTGGGAGAGACCATTCGCACGGTCGCCTATGCCTTTCTGATTGCCATCTTGATTCGCACTTTTGCCTATGAGCCGTTTCGCATTCCTTCCGGATCGATGATCCCCACCCTCCTTGTGGGCGATTATTTGTTCGTGTCGAAATTCTCGTATGGCTATTCCCGCTTCTCGTTCCCCTTTGGGCTGATGCCCTTCGAGGGCCGGGTCATGGGGACCGCGCCCCAGCGGGGCGACGTGGTGGTGTTCAAGGAGCCCCAGGATACCAGCGTCGATTTCATCAAGCGCATTGTCGGCCTGCCCGGCGATCGCGTTCAGATGATCGACGGGATCTTGCACATCAACGGCGAACCCGTTCAGCGCGAGCGCATCGAGGATTACGTGCTGCGCGATCCGGCCTCGGGCAGCGTGCTGCGCGAAACCCGGTACCGGGAAACCTTGCCCAATGGCGTGTCGCACCCCATTCTTGAGATTCACGGCGACACCTATTTCCTGGACAACACCCGCGTGTTCCTGGTGCCCGAGGGTCACTATTTCATGATGGGCGACAATCGGGACAGCAGCCAGGACAGCCGGGTTTCGGTGGGCTTCGTGCCGGCCGAAAACCTGGTGGGACGCGCCGAGTTCCTGTTCTTCTCCCATGACGGTTCCGCGGCCCTGTGGGAGCCCTGGAAATGGCCGCAGGCCATCCGCTGGGACCGTTTCTTCACGGCGATTCACTAAGTGACCTCTTCCCCCCGTAAAAATCCCGATCTGGTGGCCCTAGAAGAAACCCTGGGCTACCGCTTCACCAACATAAGCCTGCTGGAACGCGCCCTCACCCACCGCTCGCGCGAGGGACAGCCCTCCTACGAACGGCTGGAATTCCTGGGCGACCGGGTGGTCGGCCTTGTCGTGGCCGACTTGCTGTACACCCGCTTCCCCAACGAGGACGAAGGCGCCATGGCCCAGCGTCATGCGCATCTGGTCCGCCAGGATACCGTTGCCCGCGTGGCCCAGACCCTGGGACTGGGCCCGCGCATGCGGGTCGCGCGCAGCGAAATCGAACTGGGCGCGCCCTCGAACCCCAGCTTGCTGTGCGACGTGTGCGAAGCCGTGGTGGGCGCGATCTACCGCGACGGCGGCTTTAAAGCCGCGCGACGTCTGATCCTGGCCCACTGGACCGCCCTGGTCGAGGAAGACCCGACGCCGCCCCGCGACCCCAAGACCGTCTTGCAGGAATGGGCCCAGGCCCGGGGCCTGCCCCTGCCCGCCTACGAGGAGGAGGGACGCGAGGGACCGCCCCACAAGCCCGTTTTCACGGTTCGGGTTTCGGTCCAGTCCCATGGCTCGGAATCGGCCACGGGTCCTTCTAAACGCCTGGCCGCACAGACCGCCGCCCGACTTTTTCTTGAAAGGTTGCCCCGTGACCACGCCTCCCGCGCCGACTGAAGCCCCCACCCGTTGCGGCTTCGTTGCCGTCCTTGGCCCCCCCAACGCCGGCAAGAGCACCCTGGTCAACCAGTTGGTCGGGGCCAAGGTGACGATCGTCAGCCCCAAGGCCCAGACCACCCGCACCCGCGTGCGCGGCGTGGCCTTGCAAGACAACGCCCAGGTGGTGCTGGTCGATACCCCGGGCATCTTCGCGCCCCGCAAGCGCTTTGACCGCGCCATGGTCGCCGCCGCCTGGGAAGGGGGCGCCGAGGCCGACCGGATCTTGCTGGTGGTCGATGCCCGCAAGGGCCTGAACGACGCGGCGCGCGCCATTGTGGAACGCCTGCCCGACACCGGGCGGCCGTGCTTGCTGGCCCTCAACAAGGTTGACGCGATCGAGCGCCCCTTGCTGCTGGAACGCGCCGCCGCCTTCGCCGAGATCATGCCCTTCGAGCGCGTGTTCATGATCAGCGCCCTGTCGGGGAGCGGCTGCGCCGACGTGCTGACCCACCTCGCCGGCTGCGTGCCCGAAGGCCCGTGGATGTTCCCCGAGGACGAGCTATCCGACCTGCCGCAGCGCCTGCTGGCGGCCGAGATCACCCGCGAGAAGGTGTTCCTTCAGTTGCACGAGGAACTGCCCTACGCGGCGGCCGTGGTCACGGAAAGCTGGCAGGAGCGCCCCGACGGCAGCGTGCGCATTGAGCAGACCATCCTGGTGGAACGCGATACCCAGCGGGCGATCGTGCTGGGCCAGGGTGGCGCGCGGATCAAGGCCCTGGGCCAGGCGGCCCGGGCCGAACTGATGGAGATCCTGGAGCGCCCCGTGCACCTGTTCTTGCACGTCAAGGTCAACGAACGCCTGTGGGAGGACCGCGAGCAGTATTCCGCCTGGGGGCTGGACTACAACGTGTAACCCTGCCACCGTTTCGCCGAAGGGGGCGTGGACGCGCTGAAGCGCGCGAGGGCCCCCTTTCCTGCCCCGTTGTCTCGCGACAGAACGTCGGAGCCTCGCCATGCATGACAGCGCGCACATCGACCCCACCGCCATTTTCCTGCTGTGGATCGCCCTGATCGCGGTGGGCCTTCTGGGCAGCCGCTGGCGGGCGCGCCTGCCCGCCTGGGGCATGGCGGCCCTGGTCTTCACCGCCGCCTTGTGCCTGGTGCTGGGGCTGGTGCTGCTGCTGCCGTGATCGCCTGGGAGGACACCGGGATCGTGCTGTCGGCCCGTCCGCACGGCGAGCACGCGGTCTTGCTGTCCTTGTTCACGGCCACCCACGGCCGCCATGCCGGCCTGGTGCCCGGCGGTCAGGGGCGCGCCCTGCGCGGCACCGTGCAGCCCGGCACCGGAGTGCGCGCACTCTGGCGGGCGCGGCTGGAAACCCACCTGGGCACCCTTCAGGTCGAGGCCACCTCCCCCCTGACGCCCCTGCTCCTGGGCGAGCGCGACCGTCTGGCCGCCCTGGTTTCCCTGTGCGCCGTGGCCGAGCGCGCCCTTCCCGAACGTGATCCCCACGACGCCCTGTACCACGCCTTCGCCGCCGCGATCGCCAGCCTGGGCGCCCCCGGCGACCGCCTGACCTGGGCGGCGGCCGTGGCCCGCTGGGAACGCGACCTGCTGGAAGACCTGGGGTTCGGCCTCGACCTTGGCGCCTGCGCCCTGACCGGCACGCCCGATGATCTCGCCTATGTGTCGCCCCGCAGCGGCCGCGCCGTCAGCCGCGCCGCGGCCGGCCCCTGGCGCGATCGCCTGCTTCCCCTGCCCGCCTTCCTGCGCCCCGAAACCAACGATCCCCCCGCCGGCATCCCCGCCGGCCCCGCCGACATCGTGGCCGCACTAAACCTCACCGGCCACTTCCTCGCCCGCCCGGATGTCCTTTCCGGCCCCCTCGGCCTCCCCGCCGCCCGCCAGCGCCTGCTTGACCGCCTGCGCCGCTGGGAGGAGGAAGTCCCAGGCCCATGATCCCTTGCCGCGTCCTCTCCAACCCTTCCCGTTCCCTTCTCAGGCGGGCCCGAACTCGGTTCGCCGGGCCAGGATGGCCTCGGTGATGGCTTCGGCCACGGCAAAAACCCGGCGCGAGCCGGCAAGGTCGGCATGGGTCACCAGGAAGACGGAGCGTTCCATCCTCCCGCCATCGGGGAGATGGGCGGCCACCAGGGTCAGGCCCGCCGAACGGGCGAGGAAATGGGGCAGAACGGAAAGACCAAGCCCCTGGCGCACGGCCTCCACCTGCGCTTGAAGCGTGTTGACGGCAAAACGCGGCGCATCCGGCCCGGCGAAGGCTCGTGACCACGCCAGAACGGTGCCCAGGCTGACGTGCTCGGGCCACGAGACATAGCGGGCCGGCCGCGCTCCATCGGGTGGACCGTAGAGGCCGAAGCCCATCACCACCAGGTGCCGGACTCGAAGATGGCCATGGTCCGGAGGCACCATCCGCAAGGCCAGATCGGCGTCGTGGCGATGCAAATTCACCGCCTGCGTGCTGAACAGGATCTCGACATCAAGGCCGGGATGCGCCGCCATCAACGGCGCCAGCGCGGGCACCAGCACCGGCGCGATCAGGCTTTCGATACTCGCGACACGGACATGGCCCCGAATCTGGTCCTGCTCCCCCGCTTCCTGTCGCAATCCGGCCAGCGCCTCTTCGGCGGCCTCGGCGCGGGGCAGAAGCGCCGCCCCCTGATCGGTCAGGCTGTACCCGCTTTGATGACGCAAAAACAGCGGCACGCCCAGCGCGGCCTCGAAGCGTTCGATCCGCCGCGACACGGTGGCCACGCCCGCGCGCAAGCGTCGGGCGGCGCCCGTCAGACTCCCCTCGCGGGCGAGGGCGAGGAAAACGCGCAGATCATCCCAATTCGGCTGCATGGCTTTCCATATTCCGAAAACGGCTTTCCTCTATTTTCCATATTCGAGCGCACACGGGAAGAAGAGAGTGACGGGGCACCCCAACCCGAGGATCACCCGATGCCCGACCTTTCCCCGACCAGCCGCCCGACCCTGCACACCCAAGCGTTTCTGCTCAGCGCCCTTGCCGCCGTGTTCTGGGGAACGAATTTCGAAGCAACCCGGATCGTGCTGGCCGAATCCCCCCCCTGGACCGCCGCCGCCTTGCGGTTCGTGGTCGCGGCCGGTGCCGCGCTGCTGTGGCTTTGGGCGACGCGCGGCATCACTTTCGCTGTTTTGCGACGCAACGCCGTGGCTTTCGTCCTCCTGGGACTGATCGGCGTGGCGGGGTTCAACGCGGCGCTGTTTCTTGGGATGAAGACCTCCAGCCCGGTTACGGCCGCGCTGATCATGGGCACCAGCCCCCTGACAACGAATCTGCTCGAAGCCCTCTTCAACCGCCGGCGCCCGGCGGGGCTCGCGTTGGCCGGCATGGGAATCAGCTTGGTCGGCGTGGCGCTGACCGTCGGCGCCTTTTCCGGGGCGCGCTTTGCCCCGGGTGATCTTCTGATCGCGGGCGGAAGCCTCGCCTGGGCGCTTTATTCCATTGGCTGTCGCCGGTGGGTGAAGGGCGCGGCTCCGCTGGAAACGACGGTGTGGACGATGGTGTTCGGAACGGCGGCCCTGGCGGGGATTGCCGTCGTCCTGGAAAACCCGCTCCAGGTGATGGCCGACGCGTCGCCCGTCTTCTGGCTGGTAAGCCTGCACATGGCGCTGGTCGGATCGGTGCTGGCCTTTGTTTTCTGGCAGATCGGCATCGCCCGGCGGGGTCCGGCGGCAACCTCGATTCTGTTCAACCTCGTGCCGGTTTCGGCGCTGGTGGTGGCGGCCGGGTTCGGTCGGATCCCGGACTGGTCCCAGGTGCTGGGCGTTGGCGTGGCGATCTTCGGTGTCTGGCTTGCCAGCCGCCCGCAGCGCAAGCCCCTGGTCCCCGTTCTCGCGACCCAGTCCGCTTAAATCCCCACCTCACGGGACCGTGATCAAAAGGAAAAGCGCCTCCTCCTGACGAGGGGGCGCTTTTTATTGATAAAAGAAAGGGGGTCCTGGGCATCGCCCCGGGAAAAAATCGGGCGCCAGCCCGAAACCTGTTCGGTCCGTCCCCGCCGACGTCAGCCCTTGTCGCGCAGAACGCGGGCCTTGTCGCGGTTCCATTCGCGTTCCTTGATCGCCTGGCGCTTGTCGTGGGCCTTGCGGCCCTTGGCGAGGCCCAGTTGCACCTTGGCGAAGCCGCGATCGTTGAAATACAGGAACAAGGGAACCAGGGTCATGCCGTCGCGGGTGATGGCACTGAGCAGACGGTTGGCCTCGCGCTTGTGAAGCAGTAGCTTGCGCGGCTGGCGGGTTTCGTGGGCGAAGGCGCGCACCGCCTGTTTCCATTCGGGGATATAGGCGTTGTACAGGTACAGATCCCCATCGCGCCCGGCCCCGGCGAAGGCGTCGGCGATGTTGGCGCGCCCGGTGCGCAGGGATTTCACCTCGGTGCCGGCCAGCACCAGCCCGGCTTCCAGCGTTTCCTCGATGCTGTAGTCGTGGCGGGCGCGGCGGTTTTCCGCCACCCGGCCGTGGGAAATCAAGGTGCTGCCGCCGCGCTCGGCCATGGGACTCGTCCACTTTCCGGCAAAAGATAAGGCGCCGCCCTCCCCCCCTGGCCACCGGGCCAAAAGGAAGAAGGGCAGCGTTTGACAGGTCGGTTACGCGATCAGCCCCAGCCCGCGCATGGCCGTTTCCACCCGAACGCGGGAGGTTTCGGCGATCGGGACCATGGGCAGGCGGGTTTCGGCGCTGACCAGGCCCAGCAGGCTGGCCGCGTACTTCACCGGCCCGGGGCTGGTTTCGCAAAACAGGGCGTCGTGCAGGGGCACCAGCTGGTCGCGGATGGCGAAGCAGGTGGCGAGATCGCCCTCGCGCCATGCCTTGTGCATGGTGGCGCACAGGCGAGGCGCCACGTTCGAGGTCACCGAGATGCAGCCGACGCCCCCTTGGGCCAGGAAGGCGGTGGCGGTGATGTCCTCGCCCGACAGCTGGATGAACGACTTGCCCAGCGCCACGCGGGTGCGCAGCGGGCGGGCCAGGTCGCAGGTGGCATCCTTGACGCCGGCAATGTTCGGCACCTCGCGGGCCAGACGGACCAAGGTGTCATGGTGCATGTCCACGGACGAGCGCCCGGGGATGTTGTACACGATCACCGGCAGGTCGCCCGCCGCCTGGGCCACGGCGCGGAAGTGCTGGTACAGCCCTTCTTGCGTCGGCTTGTTGTAATAGGGGGTGACGACCAGAACCGCGTTGGCCCCGGCCTTGACCGCGTGACGGGTGAAATCGATGGCCTCGGCGGTCGAGTTCGATCCGGCCCCGGCGATGACCGGAATCTTGCCGCTGGCAACCTCGACGGCCAGATCCACCACCCGTTTATGCTCCTCGTGGCTCAGCGTCGGCGACTCGCCGGTCGTTCCAACCGGAACGATACCGTCGGTCCCCTCGGCGATCTGCCAGGCCACGAAGTCCTGGAACGCGCGCTCGTCCAGCGCGCCATCGCGAAACGGGGTGATGAGGGCGGTAATGGAGCCCTGAAGCATGGCCTTCTCCAGTCAAGGCGGGATCGAACACCGCGACACACGAGCGCGGATCGAGTGTTGTAGCACACCATCGCCAATCGGCAAGACCACTTGCGCCCCGCTTGCCACCGGGCCGGTTCGGGACAGGAAACGTCGCGCCCCTCTCCAAAAACGCGGGACAAAACCCCACCTTCATTCCGTATCCTAACGCATGCATTGTCGCGCCTGTGCCGCCTTCCCCCGTTTCTGGAGCCCGGCCCCGTCATGACCGTCCCTGTCTTCCCTGTCAGCGATCCGGCCCCTTCGCTTCACCGCCTGGCCGGGGTGTTCGACGATCTGGCCTGCGTTTTGTTCCGCCGCGAGCTGGGGCCCGATGGACGGCTGACCTATCCCATGGTGTCGCCCACTCTTTCGCGGCTGGTGGGGCATCTGGTGCTACAGGAAGGCACGTCCGATCTGGTCCACCCCGCCGACCGTCCGGGGCTGCAAGAAGCCATCGAGACCTCGGCCCGGCACCTGACCTTGTGCCGCGAGCAGTTCCGGGTGGTGACCGCGAACGGGGAAACGCGCTGGCTGCGCGGCGCCAGCGAGCCCCAGCGCCTGCCCGACGGACGCATTGCCTGGGAAGGGGCCTGGATCGACATTTCGGCCTGGATGCGCGCCGATTACGAGTTCAAAACCCTGAGCGAGCACCCCGAGGAAGCCTTGTTCGTGCTTGATCAGGCCGACCAGATCATCTGGGGCAACACCGAGGCCCAGCATCTGTTCGGCCATTCCCTGGAAGGCCTGCGCGGGCGCCCCTTTGCCAGCCTGTTTCGCGGTGGCCTGCCCGATCTGTCCGCGTGCAGCCTCCCCGGCACGGAGCGCAGCGGCGAAGGCCTGGCCGAACGCGAGGACGCGGCCCCCCTGCTCTTTCGCTACAGCGTGCGCGACGTGGCCGTGGGCGACCACGGCACCCGCATCGTCGCCGGCCACGATGCCCAGCGCGCCGCGCCTTCCGACGACGCGCCCCCCTCGCCTTTCTCCTCCGATTCGGATTGGTTTTGGGAAACCGACGCCCGGGATTGCCTGACCTTTGCCTCGGAGCAGATCGGCGGGGTCCTGGGGGTCAAGCCCTCGGCGCTGGTGGGGCATTCCTGGTTTGAAATCGGGCTCGACGACACGCCCGAGTTCGCCTTGATCTTGCGCACGTGCATCGAGGCGCGCATCCGCTTTCGCGATCTGGTGTTCTCGGTGGGCCCGCCCGGTGGACGGGACCGGCGCACCTTGCGCCTGAGCGGCCTGCCCATTTTCACGCCCGATGGATTTTACTGCGGCTACCGGGGGATCGGGACCGACATCACCCGCGAGGTCATGGCCGAACACCGCGCCCAGCGCGCCCATCAGCAGTTGGTGGACGCGATTGAAAGTTTCACCGGCGCCATTGCCGTCTACGATCCCGACGACCGGTTGTTCATTTGCAATCCGGCTTATTCTCAAAGTTTCGATCCCATGGGAGTTTTCGTCAAACCGGGCGCGTCGTTCGAACAGATCCTGCACGAATGCCATCACCGCCATGTGTTCGACCTTGGCGCGGTTGATTTCGAAACCTGGCTGGCCGATCGCCTGCGCCGCCACCATAAGGCCGATGGCGAGGCCTTTATCGTCAAGTTGACCGACGGCCGCTGGATGCTGAGCCGCGAGTGCGCCATGCACGGCGGCGGCGTGGTGTCCATCCGCACCGACATCACCGAACTGAAGCAGCGCGAACAGGACCTGGACGACCTGCGCCGGCGCTACGAAGTGATTCTTGACTCGGCGGGCGAAGGCATCGTGGGCCTGGACGCCGCCGGGCGGGTCAACTTCGCCAACCGCATGGCCGGGACGATTCTGGGCCGGACTCCCGACGCCATGACCGGGATGGTCTTCCACGACCTGATCAATCCCGACGCACCCGCCTCGTCTCCCCTGCCGACTTCGGCGTTTGGTTCCGGGAGGGAACCCCCGTTTTCCACGCCGCTCCGCGAGGCCTGCCACAGCACTGTCACGGCCCAGGTGAGCACCGAAATTCGCCGGGCCAGCGACGGGTGCCTGATTCCCGTGGACTTTTTCGTGGCCCCGGTCGCCAAGGACAACGGCCGGGCGGGAAACGTGCTGGTTTTTCGCGATGCCACGGAACGCCTGCGTTTCGAACGCTCGCGCGAGGAACAGCAGCGCGAGTTGGAGCGCCAGGTCAGCGTGCGCACCGCCGAGCTGAAAGGCGAAATCATCGTGCGCCGGCGGGTGGAAGGCGCCTTGCGCCAGTCGCGCGAACGCCTGAAAGCCATGACCGACAGTCTGTTCGAAGGCGTTCTTGTGATGGATTCCCAAGGGCAGATCAGCTTCGCCAATCCGTCCGCGCGCCAGTTGCTGGCCTGTGGCGAGGTCGAGGGCCACCCCCTTGATTCGGTGCTTGGGATCCGCACCCTCCAGGGCGATCTTCCCTTCGTCGACTCGCCCTTGCGCCGGGTGCTGGAGACGGGTGTCACGGTGCGCGATGACGACGCGGTGTTCACAACCCCGGCCGGTGCCGTGCTGGATGTGGCCTATGCCTGCTCGCCCCTGGGCGAGGACGGCGCGCGCCGCTCGGCCGTGCTCTCCTTTCGCGACATCCAATCCCTGAAACGGGCCCAGCGCGAGCTGTTCCAGGCGTCGCGCCTGTCGAGCGTCGGCCAGCTTGCCGCCGGCATCGCCCACGAAATCAACACGCCCGTTCAGTACATCGGCGACAACCTGCGCTTCATCGACGAGGCCCTGGGCACGGTGTTCACCGCCATCGAGGAAGCCCGGACCCTGTCGCAGGCCCTCGCCCAGGCTGGCACGAACGGGGCAGCCCTGGAAGCGGCCCGCGAGGCTCTTTCCAGCACGATCGACCGGAGCAACTTCTCCTTCCTTGGGGCCGAGGTGCCGGTGGCGGTGCGGGAATCCCTCGACGGGGTTGAGCAGATCGCCCGCATCGTTTTGTCGATGAAGGATTTTTCCCATCCCGGCACCAGCACCAAAACCATGACCGACCTTAACCGTGCCCTGGAAAGCACGCTCACGGTCAGCCGCAATGTGTGGAAGCACGCCGCCACCATCGTGCGCGCCTTCCAGGCCGACCTGCCCCCCGTTTTGTGCCATGCCGGCGAAATGAATCAGGTTTTCCTCAACCTGATCGTCAACGCGGTGCACGCCATCGAAGCCTCGGGCAAGCCTCTGCCGGGAACCATCACCGTCACGACCTCGACCGATGGCCCGTTTGTCGAGGTCCGGGTTACCGACACGGGCACCGGGATTCCCGAGGAAATTCGTGAACGCCTGTTCGATCCCTTCTTCACCACCAAGGAGGTCGGCAAGGGCACCGGCCAGGGACTGGCCATCTGTCGCGACGTGGTGGCCACCAAGCATGGGGGTACCCTGGAAGCCGGCGGCGAGCCCGGCCAGGGGGCCGTTTTCACGGTTCGGCTGCCGGTTGACGGCACCCCCACCGACCATGAGGACTCCTGAGGATGGACCGCCCCAGGGTTCTTTTCGTCGACGATGAACCGCATGTCTTGCGTGGCCTCATGCGTTCAATGAGCTCCATGGCCGGGCAGTGGGACACCTTCTTTTTCGCCTCGGGCCCGGAGGCTCTGGCGTGGATCGACGCCAACGGGCCCGTGGACGTGATCGTTTCCGACATGCGCATGCCGGGGATGGACGGGGCCCAGGTCCTGGAGACGGTACGCCGGGATCATCCGGCCACGGTTCGGGTCATTTTGTCGGGCTACGCCGAGGAAAGCGCCATCTTGCGCACCGTCGGCCCCGCGCATTTGTACCTGGCCAAGCCCTGCACCCCGGCGGCGCTGCAACAGGCCATCGCCCGGCCCCTGGCCCTGCGCGAGCGGATGACCGATCCTGGCCTGCGCTCGGCCCTGACCGGGCTTTCCAACCTGCCCAGCCTGCCCGCCGTGTATGGCGAGATCGAAGCCGAGTTGCGATCCCCCCTCGCCTCGGCCCGGTCGGTGGCGGCGATCATCGCCAGGGATCTGGCCATGACCGCCGAGCTGCTGCGCCTGACCAATTCCGCTTATTTTTCGCTGGGAACACCGGCGGCCACGCCGTTGCAGGCCCTGCGCGCCGTGGGCCTGGAGACGGTGCAAACCCTGGTGTTGGGGATTGGCCTGTTTCGCCAGTTCTCGGGCCGTCCCGGCGACCTGCCGATGCTGGAGGCGCTCACCCGCTTCAGCCTCGACCTGGCCGGACGCTGCGAGGCCCTGGCCCTGGCCTCCGGGGCTCCCGCCGAACTGGCCAAGGTGGCCCATTGCACGGGCATGCTCTCCCACATCGGCACCTTGGTCCTGATCGACGCCCACGGCGCCGCGTACCGGACGATACTGCCCCGTGTCGATGTCAAAAACCCGCTTGATCGCCTGGAACAGGAAACCTTTGGCGCCGCGCACGGCCTGATCGGGGCCTATCTGCTGGGGTTGTGGGGCTTCGCGCCTTCCTTGGTGGAAGCCGTGGCCCATGCCTGGCATCCCCGCGAGGCGCCGGCGGGAGGCGACAACCCATTGCTGGGCGTGCTCCATGGCGCGCTCGCCCTGGGGCCGGCGCCGTTGCTGGCCTCGACGGTCGAGGGAACCCGCCCCGCCCTGGACCGGGCCTATCTGGCCCGGGTCGGCCTCGACTCCCACGTGCCGGCCTGGCAGGCCCTGATCTCCTCGCCTTGCTCGAAAGGGACCCGATGATGGAAGACCGCATCTTGGTCATTGATGACGATCATCACCTGTTATCGGCCCTGCGTCGCCAGCTGAGCGACGCCTTCACCATCGTCCCGGCCCAGGGCGGCGAGGAGGCCCTGGCCCTGGTCGCCGACGCCACCAAGAAGCAAACCCCCTTCGCCGTTGCCTTGTGCGACATGCGCATGCCGGGCCTCGACGGGATAGAAACCCTGAAGCGCCTGTGCGAGCTGGCGCCCGACACGGTGCGCATGATGCTGACCGGGAACGCCGATCAGCAAACCGCGATCAACGCCATCAACCAGGGCAACATTTTTCGTTTTTTCACCAAGCCGTGCCCGCCGGACGTTCTGCGCGCCGGGCTTCAGGCCGGTGTACGGCAATACCATCTCGTGACAGCCGAACGCGAGCTTCTGGAAAAAACCCTGACCGGATCGGTGCGGGTCCTGGTTGAAATCGCGTCGATGAACGATCCCGTCGCGGCCGGCGTGGCGACGCGCCTGCGCGAATGGCTGCGGCTCCTGACCACCGAGTTCAAGATGCCCCATCGCTGGAGCCTGGACGTGGCCCTGGCCTTGCTCCCGGTGGGGCAAGTGGCGATTCCGCCCGAACTTCTGGCGAAGAAACACCAGGGCGAACCGCTCACCGCCCTGGAACGCTCCATGTTCGAAAACTCGCCCGAGGTGGCGCGCAATCTGGTTTCCCATATCCCTCGCCTGGCTCCGGTGGCCGAGATCCTTTATTTGCAAGACCGGGGCTTCGACGGGTCGGGTTTCCCGCCCGACGGGCCCAGGGGCAAGGACATCCCGCTTGATGCCCGCCTGCTCAAGATCCTCAAGGATACGGCCGAAGCCGCCCAGGGCGGCCAGCTTTCCCCCGGCACCTTCGAGGCTCTGGATCGCAGGCGGGCGCAATACGACCCGGATCTGTATCCCAAGGTGCGCGCCTGCCTGGAAACCCTGGCCACCGGCGGCCCCGGAGCGGCCATCGAGCTGCCCCTGGCCGCCCTGCAGCCCGGTCAATACGTGCTCTCCGACATCCGGTTGACCAACGGGCACCTGATCCTGGCCGCCAATACCCAGCTTTCGCCGGCCCAGATCGAGCGACTGCGCAACTTGCGCAAGATCTTCACCTTTGTCGAGCCGATCAAGGTTCGGGCAATGGGATGAGCAGGGCGCCCGCTCCAAGGAATAAAATACAATTCTAGAACCTTATTTCTCTCCCCCGGAACGGGATGGAGGCCGCCCACACCCCGCCGTGCCAACCGACACACCCCCTCCCGCCGCCGGCGGACAGCGCCCCCGTTCGGCGGCGCGCTGCCACATGCCTTCAATCAGGGTCAACAGCGCGCGATCCAGCGCGGCGCCGCGCCTGCCATCGGCGATGAGAAGATCCACCACGGTCCGCGCCAGCAGCGCGATCAGATCATCCGCCGCGATTCCGCTCCGGCGCAAGGTCCCCAGCAGCCGGTCCAGGAGCAAGGCGGGCCCCCCAGCCCGGGAAGACGGCGCGGACAAGGCCCCCCCCTGGCAGGCCGGCCGGGGCAGGCCGGGCCGGGCGGTTCCCGGGATCGGTCGAGAGGAAGAAGGAAAGGGAGCAACAGACATGGGCGCGGACTCCAGGTTTCCCTCCCCGGCCCGGAGGCCGGCGGAAGGATCGGGTGGATTACCGGCTCATGCCGCGTCGGAGGCCAAGGGGCAGGCGCTGGGTCGCCCTGGTCTCGATCAAGGGAGGCTCTCCCTTTAACCTTGTGGACAGTTTCCTTTTCAAGGGATCGCCTGTCAAGACAAGGGGACGGGCGCGAAAAAAGCACTGGATCTTCGCAGGCGGGGGGAAAAAAGTGGGCGCTTTCCGGGCCCGACCCGTCTCGCCCCCGGCCCGGGGGATTTGGGACCCGCGCCCCTTCCCGAGCCAATGGAGCCCCCGCCTTGGACGCCCTGGAACTGTTGCTGACCCGCCGCTCGTGCGCCGCCCTGGCCGCGCCCGCCCCCACCGGCGAGGCGCTTGACGCCATCTTGACCGCCGGCACCCGCGTGCCGGACTTCAAACACCTGCACCCATACGAATTCCTGATCGCCAGCGGAGCGGGGCTCGACCGCCTGGGCGCCTTGATGACCGAAGCCGCCCGCAAGGCCGGCAAGCCCGACGAGGTGATTGAACGCTGCGCCCGCCTGCCTCACCGCGCCCCCCTGGTGATCGTGGTGGTCGCCCGCCACAAGCCCCACGAGGTGGTGACGGTGTTCGAGCAGCAGCTGTGCGCGGGCGCCGCCCTCCATGCCATGCAAATGGCGGCGGTCGCGCAAGGCTTTGGCGGCATCTGGCGCTCGGGGTGGCTGATGGTCGATCGCACCCTTCACGCCGCGCTGGACCTTGGCGACCAAGACCAGATCGTGGGCTTCTTGTACCTGGGGACTCCCACGACGGCGCCGGCCCCGCGTCCGGCGGTGCCGCTCGACGCCGTCGTGCGCTCCTTGTAGGCCGCTGGATTACGCGGCCTCGGGCCCCTTGCGCACCGAAACCAGGAAGCGCGCCACTTCCTGACGCAACACCTCGGTTTGGGTTGACAAGGCGCGGGCGGCCTCGGCGATGTGATCCGCCGCCCGGTTCGTCTGACCGCTCGCATGGTGCACCGAGCCGATGCTGGTCGAGACGTCGTGCGTCCCGCGCGAGGCCTCGGCCACGTTGCGGGCGATCTCGGCGGTAGCCGCCGCCTGTTCCTCGACCGCCGCCGCGATCGAACTGGCGATCTGGTCGATTTCGCCCACCGTGCCGCCGATGGTCTGGATCGCTCCGGCCGCCTCGCCGGTCACCGTCTGAACGCGCCCGATCTGTTCGGCGATTTCGCTGGTGGCCCGGGTCGTCTGGTTGGCCAGCGCCTTGACCTCGCCCGCGACCACGGCAAACCCCTTGCCCGCCTCGCCGGCCCGCGCGGCCTCGATGGTGGCGTTCAGCGCCAGCAGGTTGGTTTGCGAGGCAATGGCGGTGATCAGGTCGATCACCTCGCCGATGCGCCCGACCGAGGCCACCATGCGTTCCATGGTTTCCCGGGTTTCCAGGGCCTGGCGCGCCGCCTGGCCCGCCACATCCGACGAGCGGTGAACGTGCTCGCTGATCACCCGTTCGGAACTGGCCAGTTCCTCGGTCGCCGCCGCCACCGTGTCGACGTTGGCCGAGGCCTGTTCGGCGGCGGCCGCCACCGCCGTGGCCTGGACCGTGGTTTCTCCGGCCGAGCGGGTCATGTCCGCCGACGATTCCCGCAAGGCGTCCACCGCCCCGGTCAAGGTTTCAACCACCCGGCCGACCGTGGCTTCAAAGCCATCGGCCAGGGTGGCCAGGGCCTGGCGCCGCTCCTCCTCCGAGCGGCGCTTGACTTCTTCCTGCTCGGCTTGCAGATGATCGACCCGCTCCGCGTTCTCCTTGAACACCTGCACCGCCTGGGCCATGGCGCCAATCTCGTCGTGGTAGGTCATGCCGGGGATGATGACCGAGCGGTCTCCTTCGGCAAGGCGCTTCATGGCGGCGGTCATCGCCACCAGCGGGTTGACAATGCCCCCCGCCAGAACCACCGCCGAGCCCAGCCCCACGGCAAAGGCCACCAGGGTCACCACGATTTGCAAGATACGCTGCTGGGTCAGGTGCTCGATCAGATGATCCGCCGCCTGCTGGTTCAAGCGCTGTTCGTTGTTCATCAGTTGGGCCGACAGGTCGCCCAGTCTCGCCGCGCGCTCGACCAGGGGCCCCTCCACCAGGGTCTTGTAGGCGGCGGTGACCGCGCGGGTCTGCCCGAACACTGCGAGCAACTGGGCCAGCTGGCCTTGAACGGGGGACAAGACAGCCCTCACGGCGGGATCCCCGTTCGTCAGGGAAACCTTGAGACGCTCTTCCACCGTCCGCAAGCGGGCCTGCGCCCGTTCGAGGTCCTTATCCTCCATCGTATCTTGGAAATGGCGGATCAGAAGATGCGCCTCGGAAAAAACCGGACGCAGGCCGTCCAACGCGGCGTGAACCTCTGGCGTTTGTTCCGGACGTTCGACCAGGGCCGCGCCCACCTTGGAAAGAGCCACGTCCTCGTCGGCCACCAGGCCGGCCCGCTCGGCGCGCAGACCGATCGAGCGCGAGAAGTCATCGGTGTACCCGTCCACCTGCTCGATCAACTGACCGAGAACCGAAACAGACCCCGGGTCGTCAAGATGCGTGCGCAAGTCCTTGAGCGCCGCCGAAACCGTTTCCATGGTTTCGGTAATGTCCGAAAGGTGCTCGTCGTTGCCGGTCTGATGGTAATCAGACACCAGACGTCGCGCCTCGACCAGATTGCGCTCGATTTGAACGACCTGATCCTTGCTACGCGCCTCTTGCAGATAGTCCCCGAACGTTTGCTCGGCCGTCCCCGCCGACAGGACGCCAACGGCGCCAACGCCCAGCAGCAGCGCGAAAACCAGACCGAACGCGGCCATGATGCGCGTTCCGACCTTAAACTTATGCATGTATCCTCTCCCGGGCCACCTTGCTCGCTCAAAGGATTCTCTCCCCTCGACAAGGTGTTATGGTCCGCCGATTTCAGACTTTGGAGGGATCCCCCTTCCCCAAAGCCTGACTTCGCTTCATCCCTTCCGGACGATCCCCTTGAAAGCGGGATTTCTCCCCGTCGGAATGAATCGCTTTCTTCCCTCGGCCCGACACACGCCATGGACGATAATGCCGCAAAAAACCATCCGAGACTGATCGGCCGTTTTTGGGGGAGCGGACATGGCGTTGGCTGGCTGTCGCCGCAGTGTATTCCTTTACAATATTGTAAAAAAAATGACGCACCGTAAAGACCGCTAAAGGTCGAGAAAGATCCATCGAAAGACAGATACCTCTCTGTCTACATTCCCTTTCCTGGCGAGAAAAGGGCCCTTGCCCCTCCTCCCGCTTCACCAAAAAAAGCGTGCGGCCGAGGAGAATTCCTTCGGCCGCACGCCTGATTCGTTGGATCCGTATGCGGACCGCGCCCTAACTGTTTTGCAAGAAGAGGCCCGCGATCGTCATCTTGATCGCGCTCACGCCTTCGGTCTCGGCTTCATGCGCTGTCAGCGTCCACTGTGTGTAGGGCGTGGGCGTCATATAGGCCGCTGCGTCCGCGAATTTCCAAGTGGTGATGAAGGTTGGCGGATCGCCCGGCCTGTAATTGTTGGTCATCGACACCGGTTGCGACACAAAACGGTAATCCGATCCGTTGCGGATATTGCCAAAACTGCCGGAGATCTCGATCCCGAGCTGGACTTCGCCTGACTGGGTGCCTCCGACCAATTCAAACTTGGTCTCGGTCAGGTAAATCGCGCCATTGCCGCTGAGTTGGTCGGCAAGGGCGGTGTCACTGGTGGCAATGGTCCAGCGCGCCTGTCGCTTGCCATCCACCGTTTCAAAAAGCCCGTCAGGACCCGCAACAACCTCGTATGTCAGATTTTGGAAGTTCTGACGCGGCCGGACGGACCCGCTTGCCGTTCCCGACAAGACATCTTCAAGGCTTTTGATGGATTTCTGCGCGGCACTACTCAATTGCAGGTAATCCATTGAGGCGTTGACCTGCACATCGGACTCTTGCAGCCATTGGTAAAGGAATGCAGCGCGGTAATTATCCACCGCGACCACGATGTCCCGCTTAACGCTGTTATACCCCCGTTCCAACAGGCCGATGGCGCCGTTGACCTGGGCCTCTTTGTCGTCGAGGTCTTTTTGCAGCGCCTCCCATTGCGCCTCCGCATCGAGAACGGATTGCAGCCGGTCGAGCGCGTCCATGCCCTGGTTGAAGAGCCCGAGCAGCTTCATCTGCAGGTCGGCGACGGACTTGCCATAGGCGGCGGCAAGCTCGACCATGGTCAGATAGGTGTCGGCCACGCCGATCTTGCCCTGATAGGGTTTGACCATCGCCTCTGTCTGAATGACCGTCGCGTCCCAATAGGCTGCGGGGTCGAGCCCGCCGATCGAAAACCCGTTGAGGTTCGGTGCCTTGTCCAAGGCTGCCATAAGCGGCTGATTGACGTTCCAATCGCCGCTGGTAATCGCGCCGTTGACCACCTGCCACAAAAGTGCCGAGGTCTCGCCAAACCCGGCCAGCGCACCGCCAAGGGCGTCGGCCCCCGCCGTCGCGGCCTCGGCATCCGCCTTGGTGGGGGCGGAGCCAAGTGAGGTGTAGCCAGAATTGATGGTTTCGGCGAGGGATTCGCCCGCCGAGATGGCTTTCTCCAAGAGATCCAGCGCGGCTTTTGCTTGTTTGGCGGCCACTGTCGCAATCTCCGGATCGCCGATCAGAATAGCGGCCCCACCCACGTAAAGGGTCCCCAACGTCGTCAGAATGCTGATCGCGGTTTGCAACAGCTCTTTTTGGAACTCATCTTGGATGGCTTCTACAAGTTCTTGTTGCAGCGGCACCAATTGTTCAGTAACTGAATTCAGTTTGATCGCTTCGTTGTTCAGTTGGCTGGTAAGCTGCGCTTGTTCACTGTTCAGACGCTTCAGTGTGTTGATCAACGGCGCCTCGGCGGATTGACTGATCCCGCTGAGGGTTGAGGCGAATTCCGACAGAAGCGACTCCAGATCCTTTTGGGCGCGGAAGGCCGAGATCTTGGCGTCGTAGATCTGCGCCACTTGAAGAAGCGAGTTGATCTCGTCCTCATAGGTGCCTTGCGACAGGATCGGCACAAAGGTCGCACCGGAGGCCGCCGCCTGGGTGATGTTCAATTGCGCCAGCGCGGCTCCTTGCACAGAGGCGACGGAATCGAAGTCGACCGATGGGAAGGATCCGCTTTGGCTGATCAGCGCATAATTGCCGGCCACCACCCATTGCAGCATCTCACCGGCGAATTCCAATGCGCCGGGGTCGGACTGATAGAGCAGCACGCCCGCGGCCGATTGCGTGACCTCCAGGGCCAAAAGGTTCCAGGGCGAATGCAGGAAGTCGGCGATCACCGGAATGGAGTTGGTGGGGTTCAGATTGCCTGGGTTCGCGACGGCAACGGTCAACACTTGCGGCGCGGATTGGTCCGTCGCAAGGACCAGCGGCGCCGGACCCGCCCCCCCGGCGAAGCCAAACGACACGCCGCCGGCAACACCCGCTGTAAAGATCTGCGTCATTGCCTTGGGGTTGCCACCCGCATCCTGGATGATCTCGGCGCTACCGCCGCCGTCAACCTCGATCCGACGGGCCATGATCGACAGCGCCATTGCCTTGATCGTCGTGGTCCCTGCGGCCAGGGTCAACGTATCCACCGCGATCACCAACACACCCCTGCCCGGGTCAAGCGTGCCCTCCGCTTCACCCAGGATATCGACAAGGTTTTTCTGTAGCCCGATCCCCACGTAGCCTCCGCCAGGCGTCGCGGAGATAACCTGCGGCATCAGCGGAGAGCTGTCGGCATAAGAGACCGCAATAGGGTTGAGCGCGTCCCAATCCGGGACAAAAGCTGTCGAACCAGTGGCCATTTACGGGATCCCCTCACAGTGCAAACGCGCGACAAACGCGCGACAAACGCGCGACGGTCCACAAGAGGGACCGCCGCGACAACGCTCGTATCAGTTGGATGAGGTATCCGTGGAAAAGCGCACAAACCCGGTCTGATAGAATTCTTCCGACTTTTGTTCGATCAGCTTCCAGCCATCGATTGCGCTTTGGAATTCGATCTGCTGCATGAACTGGCTCCAGTCCTTCAGATCGTCAGGTGACAACTCCTTGAGCCGCGTTTGCACCTGTGTGCTGAACTCCACCCAGCAGGCAATCATGGTCGAGATGGTCTGAAGGAAAGCCTTGCCATCCGCATCCACATCCTCTGCCTGAGCGTTGAAGCCGGTCAGTTGCGTGACCAGCGCGGACTTTTGCTGTTGGTCCTTTTCGACGGTCTTCAGCTTCTTGTTCAACTCGTCGATCTCTTGCTTAACTTTGGCCGCCAGGGTACCGAAGGTTGCTGCGTCAGCAACGGCCAGGACCGGCCCGAAAACGGGTACGAGAAGCAAAAGCGGCGAGGAACTGGCCGCGACCGTAAATCCGATGTATTCATCATTCAGCTTTTTAAGGTCCTTGTTCATCTGCTTGATGGCGTCCGCATCGTCCGAGACGGCCTTTTGCGCCTCTTCAAGGACGTTGTCGGCTTGGGCCAGATACCACTCAAGCGAGTTTGTGCTGCCCGTCAGCTCGGCGTTCAGCCGGTTGTAGTAATCCGTGGTCTTGGTGTTGAAGGAGTCGATATTGTCCTTCAGCGCGTTGGCCAAGGGATCGACCCCGCCTGGTCCGGTCAAAAGCTGGGTCAGATCGTCAAGCCGCGTTTTCGGATCCGAAATATTGCCGATCGTAGTGAGCCCGATATTCAGGAGCGATACGATTTGTTGCGCGGTGACTTGGGTTTGAGAGGCCAGCCACACTCCGTTGCCGTAGATCGTGTCAGGGGCCGTGTTAGCGCTTTGGAACTTGGTCAGGTCGCTGATCAAGGTCGTCGGGTCGCCATAAGCGCTGGCGGTTTGATTGATCGACGACAGAATATCCACGGCCTGTTCGACCGTCGCTTCATCGCTGAAATCGCCATAGAGATCGTTGAAACTGGATCTTGACAACGGAAATTGCAGGGCTATTTGCACGACGTTTTGCATCTTCAGCCAGGCTTCGGTCTGAAGCGGAAACGCTTGCTGCTGTTGGCCCGTTGTTGGATTGGTCTTGGTCACCAATAGGTTAGGGGGCTGGATAATGGGGTTCGATCCGTCTGGCATGTAAGTGTCTCCCCGTTGAAAGAGTTGGGTGGTAACATGCGGATCGCGTTTGCGTAGCGTTAGCGGCCGACTTGCAGGGCGATCTGCGCGAAATTTTCGACGCCGCGTTTTCCCAGGAAATTCACCAGTTCTTCTGGCGAGCGTCCCGTGATTTTGGGAAGGGCGATCTTGGATTGCAGGACTTGATCGACTGCGATGAAAAAGGTGGCGTCATCGGCTCTGCTGGCATTGCTTTGCAGCCGGTAACCGCAATGACTGCCCCCGGTCGAGATGACGCCAGAGCTTTCCGAACCGTTGACGGCCATGTACTGGCCGTTCAAACCCTTGAACGTCACGGTTAGGAAGCCAAGCTCGGTCATTGTGATATGCTCGTCACCCTGCGCCTTGGTGATCCAATCCGCGGAAAACGGCGCTTGGACCTGCACGTGGTAGCTGTTGTCGGGGCGCACGGAGGCATACAGCTTCATGCCGCCGTAATGGCTTTGCGGCGACAGGGCGACCACATCCCCAGACACTTTCTCGATCACCCAGGAGAAGGACGAGGAATCGTTCGGGACGCAGTTCAGGGCGGAATAGAGCCAATTATAGGTCACGCGCACCTTGCCACGACCATCGATCGGGATCAGTTCTCCCGAAATCACGGCGCCGGTGTCCGCGACTTCGAAGGCTTCTTTCAAGGTTTGCTCAGCCACGGGGGGCGTCCTCTTGCATGTGTTCTGGATTGCGATGCATCGACCTGGAACATCGTGCGCTGAACCGGATCCAGGCAGACGGCTCCCGCTTCCCGGGTCTCACGCGAGAGTCCGTCCGTTTCACGTTGAAGCGGACAGGCTCTGGATCCTTTTGTTTGAGTTTGTTTTTTCGGGAAGAGCGGTGCCCGCTTTTCCCTGACAAACCCTAGAGTAATCCGAG